>JBIKJM010000185.1:0-3148 GCA_044360985.1 Sediminibacterium sp.
TTCTCTGTTGGCTTTATAGTCGGTGAAGTCGGTATGTCTTTCTGTAGGCGCATGCGTATCAAAACATACAGCAATATGGGAAGGGTTTTCCTTTTTAATAATCTCTAGTAGGGTATTGGTAAAACCAAACTGCGCATTGGTGTTGATGCCGGTACTTGTGATTCTTGGGGTGCGGATGAGTGCATAATAGGCCCTATAAATTAAAGCCAGGGCATCTAGTAAATAGAGTTTTTTAGACATGACGCTAAGTTAGCCAAAAAAAATCCTCCCAGTTCAGATTTACCGAGCTGGGAGGAAACTTATTCTGAAGCTACTAAAAACAACAATTAAAATAAGGAGAACTTGCTTTTTTTTGGTAAATGGCAAGGGGAATAATTTGATGTATTATCGACCCATATACACCATCAAAATTTGAACGTCACTTGGATTCACGCCACTAATTCTACTTGCCTGTCCAATTGTAATTGGTCTAATTTTTTTAAACTTCTGCATCGCTTCTATAGATAATGCTGGCAATTTATCATAGTCGAAACTATCTGGTATAACCTTGTGCTCCAAGGCAGACATGCGTTCCACGATTTCTTTTTCTTTCTCTATATATCTTTCATACTTCACCTGTATCTCTGCTTGCTCTAAATAATCAGGATCATTGCCTTGTAGTTTTTCGTTTAATGAAACCGAATGATCCATTAATTGTTGTAAACTAATATTAGGTCTTAAAACTAATTTTGCCGCTTTTTGTTTTTCTGTCATCTCCGCAGAGTCAATGGTAGCAAGGAATCCATTGATTTCATGTGGCTCAATAGAGTGCGTATTCAAGGTGTTTTTAATCTCAGCCACGTAGTTATTTTTATCTTGCACCTTGCGCATTCGATCGATGCTTGCTAAACCTAAATTGAAGGATATTTCTGTTAATCTTAGATCGGCATTATCCTGACGCAATAGGGTTCTAAACTCCGCTCTAGATGTAAACATTCTATACGGTTCGTTGGTGCCTTTACTAATTAAGTCGTCAATTAATACACCAATATAAGCATCGCTTCTTTGTAAAATAAATGGCGCTTTTTCATTGATTTTTAAATGTGCATTCATCCCCGCCATTATCCCTTGACATGCTGCTTCTTCATAGCCAGTTGTTCCATTAATTTGTCCGGCAAAATATAAATTATCAATGGCCTTTGTTTCTAGTGTATACTTTAATTGAGTGGGTTGGAAAAAATCATATTCAATCGCATAGCCTGGACGGAACATTCTCGCTTTTTCAAAACCAGGAACCTTTCTAAGTGCTTGATACTGAACCTCTTCTGGTAGACTCGTGCTAAATCCATTCACATAAACTTCCACCGTGTTCCAGCCTTCTGGCTCTACGAATAATTGGTGTCTTTCTCTATCCGCAAATCGATTGATTTTATCTTCAATGCTTGGGCAGTATCTTGGACCAACACCTTCTATACGGCCCTGGTACATTGGACTTCTATCAAACCCCGTTTTTAATATATCGTGTACAATAGGATCAGTATAAGTAATCCAACAAGAGCGCTGATCTGCTGCTTTAACCCTTGGAATATCCATATAACTAAAGCCCACTATCTCTTCGTCTCCTTTTTGTTCTTCCATTTTAGAATAATCCAAACTTCTGCCGTCTACTCTTGGTGGCGTGCCCGTTTTTAATCTATCTGATTCTAGGCCAAATGAAACAAGCTGTTCTGTAATGCCTGTGGCAGCTCTTTCTGCTACACGACCGCCTCCCATTTGCTTTTCTCCAATATGCATGATGCCGTTTAGGAAAGTTCCGCTAGTGATGACCACGGCGTCGGCTAAAATTTCGTGACCCATGCTCGTTTTAACGCCACAGGCCTTGCCATTCTTTATAACTAGTTCATTTACAGAGTCTTGGTAAAAATCAACATTCGGTGTAAGCTCCAACATCTCTCTCCATTTACTAGCAAATAGGTGTCGATCATTTTGTGCCCTAGGGCTCCACATTGCAGGTCCCTTGCTTTTATTCAACATCCTAAACTGAATCGTACTTAGATCTGAGACAATTCCACTGTATCCACCCATCGCATCTATCTCCCTCACAATTTGACCCTTAGCAATGCCACCCATCGCTGGATTACAACTCATTTGGGCAATGGTCTGCATATTCATAGTAATCAACAGGACCCTAGAGCCCATATTGGCCGCGGCGGCTGCTGCTTCAGAACCAGCATGGCCCGCTCCTACTACTATGACATTGTATTTTGGAAACATAAGGTTGCAAAGATAAGATGGTTTTACTAAATTAATGACGTTCCACGTGGAACGTCATTAATTTATATGGAATATCAAACACTTCGTGTTTTCTCATGGAACACTTTGTATTTTTTCCTCTATTAATAAGCGCTGTCTAAAATTGTACTTCTACACTGTATAGATTGAGAAAATATACCTATCCCTTGGCTCTCGCTCACTTTGCTCGAACGATCGCTACGGAATAGTATATTATTCTCAATGGCCTACTGTTTATAATTCATTGGGTTTCGAACTACGCTTGTCCTAAAAGAAAAATTAGAAAACAATACAAATATTCGACGAACTTTCGAGCAAGGCGAGCAGAGAGGCGAATATTTCTGTATTTTTTCTAATCTAGCTTGTTTAAGGGCAAATATTCCGATAGAAAACGCATGCGTTTGATATTCCTATAATTATTTGAATGTTCCACGTGGAACATTCAAATAATTGATAGCACATACTAGGCAATTGTTTTCAAATACGCTTTCAGCCATTTATCCTCCATTGAACGCATCATCTTCACATCTGCTGGTTTTTTGTCTTTATATCCACAAAAATGCAATGCACCATGAAAAATAACCCTTAATAATTCATGCATGTATAGGTTCCCTTCGGTTTTTGCATTCTCCTTTACACGATCAATACTTATATATACATCACCAATTAAGTGTCCCCCCTGCTCTGATAAATCAAAACTGATGATGTCGGTATAGAAATTATGATTAAGGTAGCGCTTGTTGATATCTAACACGAAAGCGTCGGAACAAAAAACATATTGGAGTGTTTCAATACGAACCCCCTCTTTAAGACACTGCTTATTGATAAAAGACTTTAGTTTAGTCCTAAACCTAAGGCTGGTGGTCTTATCCGCATT
>JBIKJM010000023.1:0-10075 GCA_044360985.1 Sediminibacterium sp.
CGGTGCACGTTCCATTAAGCCACGCGGCAATTTTGGAAGCACAGTTGTTGATGTTGTCTTCTCACAATATCTTGAACCCACAGAATGGTACGCCAATCACCCTTCCTTCTCAGGACATGGTCTTAGGCTTGTACTATATCACTAAGGGTAAAAAATCAATGGGTGACTTAGTCGTAAGAGGGGAAGGCAAGGCTTTCTACAGCTTAGACGAGGTAATCATTGCATACAATGAAAATAAAATCGATCTACACGCAAACATTAGAGTGAAAACCAATGTACGTGAAGGTGGTGTATTAGTAAACAAATTAATTGAAACAACTGTAGGTCGTGTGTTATTCAACCAACATACTCCAAAGCCAGTTGGATTCGTGAATCAATTGTTGACTAAGAAAAGTTTAAGAGATATCATTGGTGATATCATTAAAATCACAGACGTTCCTACTACAGCAAAGTTCTTGGATGATATTAAAACATTAGGTTTCAGAATGGCATTCCGTGGAGGTCTATCATTCAATGTGAACGACTTAGTTGTTCCAGAAACTAGACATGCTTTATTAGAAGCTGCGAAAGTTGAAGTAGAAGAAGTTTGGGAAAACTATAACATGGGTCTTATTACGAATAACGAGCGTTACAACCAGGTAATTGATATCTGGGGACGTGTCGATACACGTATCACTGATACTTTAATTCGTGAAATGGCTACCGATAAGCAAGGTTTCAACTCTGTATACATGATGTTGGATTCTGGAGCAAGAGGTAGTAAAACACAGGTGAAGCAGTTAGTAGGTATTCGTGGATTGATGGCGAAACCTCGTAAGAGTGGTAGCACAGGATCTGAGGTTATTGAAAATCCAATCTTATCAAACTTTAAAGGTGGATTGAACGTATTGGATTACTTTATTTCTACGCACGGTGCGCGTAAGGGTCTTGCGGATACTGCCTTAAAGACAGCGGATGCAGGTTACTTAACACGTCGTTTAGTGGATGTATCTCAAGATGTGGTGATCTCTGAAGAAGATTGCGGCACATTAAGAGGTATTGCTACAAGTGCATTGAAAGACAACGAAGATGTAATTGAACAATTAGCAGATAGAATTGAAGGACGTACTTCTTCTCAAGATGTGTACAATCCAATCACCAACGAATTAATCGTTGCAGCTGGCGAAGAAATTTCAATTGATGCAGCTCGTTTAATCGAAGATGCAGGTATTGAAACAGTAGAGATTCGCTCTGTATTAACTTGTGAAAGCAAGCGTGGTGTTTGTGTGAAATGTTATGGTAGAAACTTAGCTACAGGATATATCACTCAAATGGGTGATGCAGTAGGAATTATCGCTGCACAATCAATTGGTGAGCCTGGTACACAGTTGACATTACGTACTTTCCACGTGGGTGGTGTTGCTGGATCTTCTTCTGTTGAATCTAGTTTGAACGCTAAATTTGATGGTACGATTCAGTTTGACGGTCTACGTACGGTGGATACTATTAATAACGATGGTAACAAAGTAAAAGTAGTTATCGGACGTACAGGTGAAGTAAGAATTATGGATGTGAAGAATGATCGTTTAATGATTACGAATAACGTTCCTTACGGTGCTATCCTTGCAGTAAAAGATGGTGCGACGGTGAAGAAGGGAGATGTGATTTGTACATGGGATCCATTCAACAACGTCATTGTTGCTGAGCAAAATGGTAAGATCGAATTTGAAAATATATTAGAAGGATTCACGTATCGTGACGAAGCGGATGAACAAACTGGTCACCGTGAAAAAGTGGTTATTGAGTCTAAGGATAAAACAAAGATTCCAACGATTATCTTAGCAGGTGCTAAAGACAATAAGATGTACAACTTGCCAGTAGGTTCACACATTGTAATCGAAGCAGGTGTGGAAGTGAAAGCAGGACATATCTTGGTAAAAATTCCAAGAGTCTTAGGTAAGTTAAGAGATATCACGGGAGGTCTTCCACGTGTAACGGAATTATTCGAGGCAAGAAATCCAGGTAACCCTGCGATTGTTTGTGAGATCGATGGTATCGTTGCATTTGGTAATATCAAGCGTGGTAACAGAGAAATCATTGTAGAGTCTAAAGATGGTATGGTGAAGAAGTACTTAGTGCCATTAACACGTCAGATCTTGGTTCAAGATAGTGACTTTGTTAAAGCAGGTTCTCCTTTATCAGATGGTCAAATTGCACCAGCAGATATCTTAGCCATCAGAGGTCCTTATGCGGTTCAAGAATACGTTGTAAATGAAATCCAAGAGGTATACCGTTTACAGGGTGTGAAGATCAATGATAAGCATATCGAAGTGATTGTTCGTCAAATGATGAAGAAGGTAGAGATTGTGGATGCAGGCGACACTAAATTCTTAGAAGAAGATTTAGAAGATCGTTTTGACTTTATCGAAGAGAATGATCGTATTTATGATAAGAAAGTAGTTACCGATGGTGGCGAAAGTGCTAAATTTAAGCCTGGTCAAATTGTAACTGTTCGTGAATTGAGAGAAGAGAATTCTATCTTAAAGCGTGCAGACAAGAAAGTAGTAGAAGTACGCGATGCGAAACCTGCTACAGCTCGTCCAGTCTTATTAGGTATCACTAAAGCTTCATTGGGAGTACAAAGCTGGATCTCAGCTGCGTCATTCCAAGAGACTACAAAAGTATTGAGTCAGGCTGCTATTCAAGGTAAGGTGGACTTAATGCTTGGATTGAAAGAGAACGTAATTACAGGTCACTTAATTCCTGCAGGTACTGGTCAAAAGGAGTTCGAAAAATTGATCGTAGGAAGTAAGGAAGAATATGAAGTGTTGGCTACAACTCGTGAGGCGATGAGCTTTGATGAGGAAGAATAAGCACTTTGATTGATTTTGTTAAAAAGCAGGAAATAGTACTATTTCCTGCTTTTTTTTATGCTTTAAATACAAGGTTTTATATATTTTACTTATTTTTATAGGGTAGGGCAACCTGACTACAATCAAATAAATTATAATTCAAAATGAAGTCAATTAATTGGGTGGTGAATGGTGTTTTAGCTTTGGCAATAATTATCTTGTATGTTTTGCATTTTAGTGGTGATGCTGCTGCTACAAGCAAGCAAGCTTCTATGCAAGCAGCTGGTGGAACCAAAGTTGCTTATTTTGAAATCGACTCTATTCAAAATAATTATATCTTTTTTAAAGATGTGAAAGATGCATTGCAATTAAAGGATATGGAAAATGCAAAGCAATTAACAGCACTTAAAAACGCGTTTTCTGCTAAGTACCAAGATCTTCAAAAGAATGGTCAATATTTATCTCAAGGAGAAGTTGTTGCAAGACAACAAGAGCTACAACAATTAGAAAAAAATTATACAAATACAGAGCAACAATTAACTCAAACTTTACAAGAGGAGAGCTACAGAAAATTACAAGAAGTAAAAAAGAAGATAGAAGCTTTTATTTTAAAGTACAATAAGGATAAGCAATTTGCTTATGTGTTTTCTAGTAATGCTGACTTAATGTATTACAAAGACACTACATTTGATATCACTTCTGATATTGTAAATGGGCTTAACGCGGAATACAAAAAATAATCAATTACAATCCCGTTACCCAACGGGATTTTTTTTAACATTTAGCTAAAGACTATGTCAGAAATAAAAACTGAATTTAAACCAAGTTTATCCGCATTTGATGCTACGATGATTGTTGCTGGAAGCATGATTGGTTCCGGAATATTTATTGTGAGTGCAGACATTACGAGGAACGTAGGTTCTGCTGGATGGTTAGTGGCGGTATGGTTGCTAACAGGATTTATGACTTTGACTGCTGCATTAAGTTATGGCGAATTGAGTGCGATGTTTCCAAAAGCAGGCGGACAGTATGTCTACTTAAAAGAATCTTACAATCCTTTACTAGGATTTTTATATGGCTGGAGTTTTTTCTCTGTGATTCAAACAGGAACCATTGCTGCAGTGGGTGTGGCGTTTAGTAAATTCGCAGGTTACTTTTTTCCTTCTTTAGAAATGACAGATGCAAATATTTTAATGCAGATAGGCTTCTTAAAAATATATCCTGCACAAATTTTATCTATCGCCACTATTATCCTACTGACTTATATCAATACCAAGGGCGTGCAGGGTGGCAAAATGATACAATCTACTTTTACTATTACTAAACTTGCGTCCTTATTTGGCTTGATTGGATTTGGTTTTCTATTGGCATCAAAAGCAAGTATCTGGGATGCCAATTGGGCCAATGCATGGGAGATGAAAGCAATCGCATCGGATAATAGTACCGCACCAATTTTTGGTGTTGCCATCTTAGGCGCTATAGCAGCATCCATGGTAGGTTCTATTTTTAGTAGTGATGCATGGAACAATGTCACCTTTATTGCGGGGGAAATTAAAAATCCAAAACGCAATATTGGATTGAGTCTTTTTTTAGGTACATTAATTGTCACAGTCATATATATTTCAGCAAACCTGATGTACTTAAGTGTACTTCCTTTAAATGAGATTGCCAATGCACCAGCGGATCGCGTTGCGGTAGCTGCATCCAATGTTATTTTTGGCAATATTGGTACCTATGTTATTGCAGTCATGATCATGATTTCTACATTTGGTTGTAACAATGGATTAATTCTTGCAGGTGCAAGGGTATATTACACGATGGCACAGGATGGGTTATTCTTCAAAAAGGCAGGCACCTTAAATAAACATGCTGTTCCTGCTTGGGCACTATGGGCACAATGTATTGTGGCAGGCTTGCTTTGTTTAAGTGGCAGGTATGGCGACTTATTGGATATGGTATCCTTTATTGTAGTGATATTTTACATCCTTACCATCATAGGTATTTTTATCCTTCGTAAAAAAAGACCAGAATTAGAAAGACCTTATAAAGCATTTGGTTATCCCGTATTACCTGCCATTTATATTTTAATGGGTACTTGCTTTTGCGTCTTGTTAATTATCTATAAACCAAATTTTACATGGCCTGGTTTAATCATTACCTTATTGGGAGTGCCATTGTATTATTTAGCATTGCGTAATCAAAAAACTGCATCGTAAATGATGGATATCAATAAATTCAATCAATTATTTGAGGGCTTTGCTGCCACTAAAATTGGGGTAGTAGGCGATATTATGTTGGACACTTATTGGTGGGGTGGTGTTGATCGAATTTCACCAGAAGCACCAGTGCCCATTGTGTCCCTTCAACGTAAGGAAACAAGGGTAGGCGGCGCAGCCAATGTAGCATTGAATTTAAGGGCTTTAGGTGTCCCAACAACCTTATTTGCTGTGGTAGGTATAGATGCTGAGGCAAAGGAATTAAATGCGCTTTTAAAAGCAGAGGGCATCAATACAGAATACATTCACTCAAGTGCATCTAGGGTGACGACTAATAAAGTGAGGATTATGGGACGCAATCAACAAATGATGCGTTTAGACCATGAAAATACGCATGACATCAACGAGGCAGAGTCAAAATCCTTATTGGATAATTTTTACACTTACGTCGAAAAAGAGCAACCGGCATTGATTATTTTAGAGGATTACAATAAAGGTGTTTTAACCAAAGAAATTATTGAAACGATTATTGCTTATTGTAATAAAAGAGGTATTCCAACAGCGGTGGATCCTAAGCAAAAGAATTTCTTAGCGTATAAAAATTGTACCCTCTTTAAGCCCAACTTAAAAGAAGTGAAAGAGGGCTTAAAAATAGAGATCCCAACAGTAGATCTTGCACATATGCAACAAGTGCATCAGGCTTTAAAGGCTGCATTACATCATAGCATTTCATTTATCACTTTGTCTGAACATGGTGTATTTTATGCACAAGAAAATAAGCAACAATTGATCCCAACACATATCCGCAACATTGCAGATGTTAGTGGCGCTGGAGATACTGTGATTGCAGTAGCTTCTTTGGTGTATGCGTATTCAAAGGATATGGCATTAGCGGCAGAAATTGCCAATATAGCTGGTGGATTGGTTTGTGAATTAGTAGGTACAGCACCAATTGATAAAAATGTATTGGCAGCTGAAGTGAAAAAATTATTAGTTACATCGCATTCGTAAAATAGATCATGAGAAAAACAGCCATCATCGTAGCCGGAGGAACTGGACAAAGAATGGGTGCTACATTGCCTAAGCAATTTTTAGCCATTGAAGGTAAATCTATTTTATTGCACACCCTAAGCCAATTTGTAACTGCCTTTTCTGATATTCATTTTGTGATTGTTTTACCAGCAGATTATATTCAAGAGGGAGAAAATTTAATTGCATCAAGTGGAATTACCCAGCCTGTTCAAATTGTTGCTGGAGGAGATACACGTTTTCAATCTGTTAAAAATGGATTGGCTCAAGTAGATCCTGATGCGATTGTGTTTGTGCATGATGCAGTACGTTGTTTGTTAACGCCTGCTTTGATTCAAAACTGTTACAATCAAGCTATAGAGAAAGGATCAGCGATACCTGCAGTTTCCTCAACAGATACCATCAGAATTCTTGAAGGGGCAAAGCATCATCTGGTGAACCGTGAAAATGTCATGATGATACAGACGCCACAAACTTTTAAAGCTGCTTTGTTAATTAAAGCTTTTGAGCAAGCACATCAACCATCATTTACAGACGAAGCCAATGTGCTAGAAGCGAGCGGTACAGAAGTCTTTTTAATAGAAGGGGAATATGAAAATATTAAAATTACAAGACCGTTAGATTTAGCCATTGCGAATTTTATATTGGCAAAAAGAATATCGAAAGATTAGTCTGCGGACTGATTGACTACCGAAGCCGACTTGCTTATTTTTTCTAAAATTTGATGCGCCACTTCCATGGCTAAGTAACCATCAATTTCATTCACCACAGTAGGTCCGTCATTTTCAATGGCTTCTACAAAACTACTCAGCTCACTTAAAATAGCATTGCCTTCCTCGACAACAGGATTAGATATAGTGATGGTCTTAGTACCTTGATGCGTTTCGATGTCAAATGAGAATGCATCAGATTCCTCAGGTAATTTTAATCTAATGATCTCTGTATTTTTCTCCAGAAAATCAATCCCGATATAAGCATCTTTTTGGAAGAGTCTAATTTTACGCATTTTTTTCATGCTAATTCTGCTGCTGGTTAAATTCGCTACACAACCGTTATTGAATTCAATACGAACGTTGGCAATATCTGGTGTATCTGTTAGAACTGCTACACCACTTGCTGAAATATTTTTGACATCACTTTTTACAATACTTAAGATGATATCAATATCATGGATCATTAAGTCTAAAATCACACTCACTTCAGTTCCCCTAGGATTAAATTGAGCCAAGCGATGCACTTCTATAAATAATGGGTTTAATGGTTCATTCTTCAATGCAGTAAATGCAGGGTTGAATCTTTCCACATGACCCACTTGTAATTTCACGTTAGCCTCTTTAACCATTTGCATGATCTTTTTACCTTCTTCTATTGTGTTGGACATTGGTTTTTCTACAAAGACATGTTTCCCCATTTTGATGGCCATTTCACAAACTGGAAAATGCAAATGAGTAGGCGTGACAACATCAATGGCATCCACAGCAGCAATCAATTCGGCCTCGTCCATAAATCTTTTGATACCATAGGTTTTTTCTACTTCAGCAGCGGCTTCGTTGTTGGGATCAAAAAAGCCAACCAATTCCACAGTTGGAATCTGCTTCCAGTTATTCAAGTGAAATTTCCCTAAATGCCCCACACCAAACACACCTACTTTAAGCATACAAAATATTTATGGGACAAAGTTAAGTGGATTAGGGGGTATAAATAGTTGACTTACACGAGTGTGAAAAACTTTTAACTAGTTTGATTTAAGCCCGGTCTTTAGTATCTTGAGCAGGGTAAATGAGCTATCAAATGCATCAGAATATACAAAATTTAGTAAAAGTGGCAGCAAAGCCAGAACGCATGATCATTGGTTTAATGAGTGGCACGTCTATGGATGGACTAGATATTGCATTGTGTTTGATCAAGGGATCAGGAAAGGATACTCAATTTGAATTAAAAGCATTTATAACTGTTGACTATTCCATTGATTTTAAAGAAAAGATGTTAAGCATCTTTTCAAAAGAAATAGTTTCCTTGGAAACACTTTGTTTACTCAATGCTTGGGTTGGACGCCAACATGGTAAAATGGTTTTAGATGTATTGGCGTCATGGAACATTGCTGCTGAAAGGGTGGATATGATTGCAAGTCATGGACAAACTATCTACCACGCACCAAAATCTTTACACCCAAACTCAGAATATGATCCAGCTACCTTGCAAATTGGAGATGGAGATCATATTGCTGTGACTACAGGTATTTTAACCATGAGTGATTTTAGACAAAAACATATTGCCGCAGGAGGAGAGGGCGCACCACTAGCGGTTTATGGAGATTATCTCTTATGCAGTCATCCTAACGAAAATAGGTTATTGTTAAATATAGGTGGCATCGCTAATTTCACCTATTTAGAAGCAGGCTGTAGTTTAGATCAAGTATTTTCAACCGATACAGGCACTGGAAATACATTAATGGATGCCTATACTAGGACTCATTTTGCACCATTGGCATATGACAAAGACGGTGCAATTGCAGCTGCTGGAAAAATCAATTCTGCATTATTATCTAAACTAAAAGCACATTCATTTTTTATTTTAGACTTGCCAAAAACCATTGGGCCAGAATTATTCAATTTAAATTTTTTATCCAATGCACAAGCAGCGAGTAATACATTAGACTTAACGCCACAAGATGTGATGGCTACTTTAAATCGTTTTTCTGCAGAAACGATTGCAGAATGTATTCAGTCTAGTATTCCTTCAGTGACCAAATTTAATTTGTACAGTAGTGGAGGAGGCATGCACAATCCTGTGCTGATGGATCATTTAAATCATTTATTACCCAATGCTACATTGTACTCCTCCCAAGAGATAGGGATTAATCCAGATGCGAAGGAAGCCATCTTATTTGCTTTATTAGCCAATGAAGCGGTTGCTGGGACGCCTTTATTTGCTGGAGGACATGCAACAAAAATTCCAACTACCATGGGGAAGATAAGTTTCCCTTTATAACTGCGATATTTATTTAGACAGATAAGCCTCAATGGATTTTTTCACAGATCCATGTTCGTTTAAAAGTTCAATTGCTTTTGCTGTATCAATTATTTTTAATTCATCTACGATCATTTTTACACCACGATCAAACAATTTTTGATTCGTTAATTGCATATTGACCATTTTATTTCCTTTGATACGACCAAGCTTTATCATGACAGCAGTTGAAATCATGTTCAGTACCATCTTTTGTGCGGTACCACTTTTCATTCTCGTACTTCCAGTAATAAATTCAGGACCTACCACCACTTCGATAGGGAAGTCGGCATGGGCAGACACTGGACTATTTAAATTACAGCTAATACTACCTGTAGTAATTTGGTGTTGTCTACAAGTTTGAAGTCCACTAATCACATATGGGGTGGTTCCACTAGCAGCAATACCAATTACCACATCTAGGTTGCTAATATTATAATCCAGTAAATCTTTCCAAGCTTGTTCGATATTGTCTTCGGCATTTTCTACCGCCTGAAACATGGCTTGGTGACCTCCGGCAATCACTCCAATCACTAAATCATTTGGCACCCCAAAACTGGGAGGACATTCACTTGCATCAACTAAGCCTAGTCTGCCACTCGTCCCTGCCCCAATATAGAATAGGCGTCCTCCATTTAATAATTTCTCAGCAACAGCATCTACCAAAGCTTCAATTTTTGGAATTACTGCTTCTACAGCGTGAGCCACTTTTTTGTCTTCTGTATTGATATTTTGTAGAATCTCAGAGGTACTAAAATTTTCAATATGATCATAATTAGAATCTGATTCTGTAACACGTATAAAATTTGAACTCATAATAATAGTAAAGTATTTATTCTAAAATCTGGTAATTTAAGCCTTGCTCAAGGTTTTTAAAGCATCCACAAATACATCTAACTCCTTGGTGGTAGTGTATAAGTTAGGTGTAATCCTGCATCCATGCACATTGGCATAATCAATGGCCACTGTAAATATTTTATGCTCTTTCAT
>JBIKJM010000186.1:0-3107 GCA_044360985.1 Sediminibacterium sp.
AACAAACATAAGTTTAATGAGTAAGATTTTAGTGATAGGCGCAGGGGGGCAACTTGGGACAGAACTCACAAAAGCTTTGACAGACAAGTACGGTAAAGACAGTGTTCTTGCAACCGATTTCCAGGAGTTCGCAAAAGACAAATTTGACTATTGTGCTTTTCAAACTTTGAATGTCATGGATAAAGCCAGTTTGGCTTCAGTGGTGGAAAAGGAAGCTGTGACGCAGATTTATCACTTGGCAGCTATCCTATCTGCTTTAGGTGAAAAAAATCCAGTGCAAGCATGGGATTTGAATATGGGCGGCTTGTTAAATGTGTTAGAAGTGGCCAGGGAGCATTCCGTTGAAAAAGTATTTTGGCCTAGTTCAATTGCTGTTTTTGGTCCAAATTCAGACAAAGATCAAACCCCACAAAAAGCATTTAAGGATCCCAATACGGTATATGGCATTTCAAAATTAGCAGGCGAACATTGGTGCGAATATTATTTCAATAAATATGGTGTAGATGTAAGGAGTCTTAGGTATCCTGGTTTAATTGGCTATAAGTCTTTACCAGGTGGAGGCACAACCGACTATGCAGTAGACATTTATCATAAAGCTGTGCAAGGAGAAATTTTTTCTTGTTTTTTGAGCGAGCATACTTATTTACCAATGATGTATATGGATGACGCCATTCATGCAACACTTCAGTTGATGGATGCACCAAAAGAAAATATAAAAATTCGTACAAGTTATAATCTTGCAGGAATGAGTTTTTCACCAAGTGAAATCCATCAAAGTTTATTGTCCAATTATCCCAATTTTGAAATAACGTATCATCCAGATTTTAGACAACAAATTGCTGACAGTTGGCCGAATAGTATTGATGATAGTTCTGCAAAACAGGATTGGAATTGGCAACCTACATTTGATTTAAAAGCAATGACAGAATTGATTGTCAACAATTTGCCAAAATACTTTAATTACAACGCGCCTAAATAAAAAATATGTACAATCAATTTCAACCATTTTTAGCAAGGGAAATAGAAGGGATTAAAGAAGCTGGATTATATAAAAAAGAAAGAATTATTACTTCTGCTCAAGCAGCAGAAATTACCATACAAGGAGGCCAGCATGTATTAAATTTTTGTGCCAATAACTACCTAGGTTTATCCTCACATCCAAAAGTGATTGAAGCAGCAAAGGCCGCAATTGATACCCATGGATTTGGTTTGTCCTCTGTACGTTTTATTTGCGGCACACAGGATATACATAAAACATTAGAAGAAAAAATCTCTGCTTTTTTAGGCACAGAAGATACTATTTTATATGCTGCCGCATTTGATGCAAATGGTGGTGTGTTTGAACCTTTGTTTGGCGAAAAGGATGCGATTATTTCTGACTCCTTAAATCACGCATCTATCATTGATGGTGTAAGACTTACAAAGTCTATGAGGTATCGATACGAGCACAATTCGATGGAGGATTTGGAAGCAAAATTAAAAGAAGCGATTGCAGCAGGGGCAGTACAAAAAATCATCGTGACTGATGGCGCTTTCTCTATGGATGGCACCATTGCTCAATTAGACAAGATTGTGGAATTAGCGGAAAAGTATGAAGCACTTGTGATGACAGACGAATGTCATTCTACAGGGTTTTTAGGCAAAACAGGAAGAGGGGTGCATGAATTAAAAGGTGTAATGGGTAAAGTGGATATCATTACAGGTACTTTAGGAAAAGCATTGGGCGGTGCGTCTGGTGGATTTACATCTGGTAAAAAAGAAATCATTGATTTATTAAGACAACGTTCAAGACCTTATTTATTTTCAAATACATTAGCACCTTCTATCACTGGTGCATCTATTGCAGTTTTTGATTTATTATCACAAACAACAGAACTCAGAGATACTCTAGAAGCAAATACGACTTATTTTAGAGAAAAAATTACTGCTGCAGGTTTTGATATCAAACCAGGTACGCATCCAATTATTCCAATCATGTTGTATGACGCAGTGGTGTCGCAAAAGATGGCAGAAAAATTATTAGAAAAAGGGATTTACGTCATTGGATTTTACTATCCAGTTGTGGCGAAGGGACAAGCAAGAATTCGTGTACAAATTTCTGCAGCACATACTAGAGCGCATTTAGATCAAGCCATTCAAGCCTTCATAGAAGTAGGCAAGGAATTGGGTGTAATCAAATAAAAACGAATTCAAAAATTTAGAATTGATATAAAATAAAAAGGGTTTACGACATAAGATCGTAAACCCTTTTTTTAATCTCTCTTATTAAACCTCAAAGCAACTAATCTTTCGATTTGAATGCCTGATTTTATTTTTGAAATTACTTAGGTAATACAACAGCATCCAAAACGTGGATTAAGCCATTGCTTGCAGCTAAATCTGTAGCAACTACTGTTGCAAAACCACCTCTTTCGTCTGTTAAGATAACTTTACCTTCTTTAATAGAAGCAACTAAGTTACCACCACTAACTGTTTTTAAAGTTACTGAACCACCACCATCTGTGATTGCTTTCACAACAGCAGCAGCATTAAAACTACCTGCTACAACGTGGTAAGTTAAAACTTTAGCTAAAGTTGCTTTGTTTTCTGGCTTAAGTAAGTAATCTACTGTTCCAGCTGGAAGTTTACCAAATGCAGCATTCACTGGTGCGAAAACTGTAAAAGGTCCTGCGCTTTGTAAAGTTGCAACTAAGTCAGCGGCTTTAACAGCAGCAACTAAAGTTGTGTGGTCTTTTGATCCTACAGCAACGTCTACTAATGTTTTTTGAGCGTTTACTGTGATTGTGCTAGCAACAATTGCAAAAGTTGCTAGTAATAAGTTTTTGATTTTCATTATGATTGATTTTAAACTATAACATTGAATAATCTTAATTGTTTAGCTGTTACTGTTATTTAATGATCATATTTAGCTAGTCCCTTGAATATCAACAGGCTACTTCAAAATAAATTATTCGAACAATATAATAGATAGCCATCAATTAATTGTTTGTATATTTAGTTAAGCAAGCAATTCATTATTCGTTTATTCAGTATTGATTTAATTATATTGTTTAAGCGTTCATAACTATTAATAAGCAACTATGAACAAGTTTTTACAATTAGCCAGT
>JBIKJM010000187.1:0-3103 GCA_044360985.1 Sediminibacterium sp.
CTGCATGTTGAATCACATTTTGGGCACATTGATCGCCGCTAATAGTAGTATCAAAATCTCCACTCAATACATCCCACATCACAATTTGCTGCGGCAAAGAAGGATGCAAACGTAAAGCTTTGATTTGTGAAAAAGAAATCCTACCATAGGGTGGTCTAAATAAATTAGAATCAATCAGCTTTGTTGCTTCTTGAATATCAGCAATATAATTTTCGGTATTGTTTTTCCAGCCATTCATATGGTGTTGGGTATGGTTCCCAACCACATGCCCTGCTGCAAGTATTGCATCATAAA
This sequence comes from Sediminibacterium sp., assembly GCA_044360985.1. GTDB lineage: Bacteria > Bacteroidota > Bacteroidia > Chitinophagales > Chitinophagaceae > Sediminibacterium. Next base: position 295 of record JBIKJM010000187.1, read on the forward strand.
TTTCGGGGTGCAATTGTACGTTTTTACCAATGCAAAAAAAACTTGCTTTAGCATCAAAATTTGATAATTGTTCCAGTACAAATGGCGTGGCTTCCGGATGTGGACCATCATCAAAACTTAAATAAAGCACCTTGTCTTGATTGGGCTTGCGCCAAATACAAGATCTATAAATAAGCCTTAACCAAAAGGGTGTTTTAATGAAATACATACTCAAAGATAAATGGTTCTTTTGCCCGTTTGCAACTTATCTTTGTAAAAATAAAGCGCACATGGAAAATTTGGCTGATCAAATGGTAAGAGTTAGGTTCGCCCCCTCTCCCACCGGTGGTTTACACTTAGGTGGCGTACGTACTGTTTTATTCAATTATTTATTTGCAAAAAAATACAAGGGTCAATTTATATTAAGAATTGAAGATACCGATCAGTCTCGTTTTGTTCCAGGCGCTGAACAATATATTTTAGACACCCTTGCTTGGTGTGGATTGACCCCAGATGAAAGTCCAATTCATGGTGGCGCTTACGGCCCTTACAGACAAAGTGAGCGTAAACCCATATATAAACAATATGCATCACAATTGATTGAGCAAGGCAATGCCTATTATGCTTTTGATACTGCCGAAGAATTGGATGCAAAAAGAAAAGAGATTCCAAATTTTCAATACAATCGTGACACAAGAATGGGCATGAAAAATTCTTTGAGTTTGCCTGCCGAAGAAGTGACGCGATTACTCAATGAAACTACCCCTTATGTAGTGCGTATCAATATGCCAGATTCAGAGGAATTAGTTTTTGAAGACCTGATTCGTGGCGAAGTAAAATTTGATACCAGCATGGTGGATGATAAAGTATTGTTGAAAGCGGATGAAATGCCCACCTATCATTTAGCTGTAGTGGTGGATGATTTTTTAATGAAAATTACCCATGCCTTTAGAGGAGAAGAATGGTTACCAAGTGCGCCTGTTCATCTTTTAGTTTGGAAAAATTTATTCGGTTTGGATCAGATGCCAAAATGGGCGCATCTTCCTTTAATTTTAAAACCAGACGGCAATGGTAAATTAAGTAAACGCGATGGTGATCGTTTGGGGTTCCCTGTTTTTGCAATGGACTGGACTGATCCAAATACAAAAGAATCAACTATTGGATTTAAAGAAAGAGGTTTCTTACCAGAAGCATTTGTCAATTTATTAGCCATGTTGGGTTGGAATGACGGAACAGATCAGGAACTATTTTCCTTACCAAATTTGATCGAAAAATTTAGCTTAGATAGAGTACATAAAGGGGGCGCTAAATTTGATTACGAAAAAGCAAAATGGTTTAATCAAGAATGGATTAAACAATCCGATAATAACTATTTAGCAAGTTTGGTTGCACCCTATTTTGATGCAGCAAAAATTGAAATTCATGAACCAAGTTATTTGATAAAAGTGATTGGTCTTGTGAAAGAGCGTTGTCAGTTGTTAACCGACTTCATTCCTCAATCATCCTTTTTCTTTACTGCCCCAACCGATATAGATACTGCATCCATCCTGCCAAAATGGGATGCAAACAAAGCAGCATTTTTTAAAGCAGTTTTGGATGTCTATACCAATCAAGCAATACCGAATGATGCAACTTTATTAGAAGCGCATTTTAAAACATTAGCTGATGAACAAGGTCTTAAACCTGGTGATTTAATGTTGCCCTTTAGGATCATGCTTGTAGGGGGTAAATTTGGCCCAGGCGTTTTTGATATTGTAGCCAATATTGAAACCCAAAACGCAGCAAAACGTATTCAATACTGTTTAGATTTGTTGTCAAAAAATTAATGTAAATTGTAGTAGATGCAAACAGAAAGACCCATAAGAGTATTAGTCGCCAAGGTTGGCTTAGATGGTCATGATCGTGGCGCTAAAGTGATTGCCACTGCATTAAGAGATGCAGGTATGGAAGTCATTTATACTGGCCTTAGACAAAGTCCCGAGATGGTTGTTCAAGCAGCCTTACAGGAAGACGTGGACGCCATTGGTATTAGTATTTTATCTGGGGCGCACATGACCGTGTTTCCTAAAGTATATCAATTGATGGTTGAGAAAGGATTGAAAGATGTACTATTAACAGGGGGCGGTATTATTCCAGATGAAGACAATAAAGCTTTACAAGACATGGGTATTGGTCATTTATTTGCACCTGGTACAAATACCACTGATATCGCAGACTACATTAAAAAATGGGTTGCAGAAAACAGAAAGTCCTAAACGTTTATTTTTATTTTTATTTCATCCAATAAATTAAGCACTATGTCATTTCAAACTTTGTTTACAAAAATGGAAGATCATACATTGATCATAACCATCAATCGACCAGAGAAATTAAATGCATTGAATCAACAAGTCATGCAAGACTTAGATGCCGTATTTGACAGGGTGTATAAGTTTCCAGAAATTAAATCGGTAGTCATTACCGGTGCAGGGCTTAAAAGTTTTGTGGCTGGTGCAGATATCAAAGAATTTGAATCATTATCAAAAGAAGAAGCAACTGCATTAGCAAAAAGAGGGCAGGATGTATTCTTTAAAATCGAAAACTCCCCTAAACCAGTCATTGCTTGTGTGAATGGTTTTGCCTTAGGTGGTGGATGCGAATTAGCCATGAGTTGTCATTTTATCATTGCTTCAGAGAATGCCATTTTTGGACAGCCAGAAGTGAATCTAGGTATCATGGTAGGCTATGGTGGCTCACAAAGATTGACCCAAAAATTAGGTAAAGCCAGGGCCATGGAGTTAGTGATTACAGGTAACAATATCAATGCCCAACAAGCCTTACAATATGGTTT
>JBIKJM010000188.1:0-3099 GCA_044360985.1 Sediminibacterium sp.
TCAACAATGTACCAGCCATGTTTAACGGTAGCCGCGTTGGCGTGCTTCGTGGTGAAATGTAGTTTACTCATAATTCTTTGTTTTAATGAGGCTGCGCTATCCCGTCAGCCATAAAATATCCCCTTTTATAAGGGAGGGCAAAGGTAAGGAGGGATTGGATGTATTTACGCGTTTTTATGGACTATTTTTTAGCGTTGCTTTGTAACTAATTGATTATCAATAATATTTTTGTATCATTAAATAAATGATATTAAATATGCACTGATTATCAAGTAGTTATAAATAAAAAAGCCCCTAAATATTAGGAGCTTTTTTTGTATTCAAGGCCTTTTGAGCTAAGGATTGATATTTTTCTTGTACATAGCTCTAAATATGTATAGTATTCTTTTCTCCATTTTGGTTAAAGTAGGGAATTTTTTGATTTTCTCTTCCTTAGATAAGGCTAACCAATTCTTGATAAATGTTCTAATTTGTTCTTTAGTCCATTTAGCGCCTTCGGTCCCCATACTTTGAGTTGCTGAAGTTGTTTGAGTCAATATTGGTTCTGAAAGAGTGGTCGTTGCTGAAGTTAATGAAACTGCATCAATAAGCGCGATTTCATCCTTAACCAGCTCATCAGACTTATTACAAGCCAAAGCCATTAAGATAAAAGAAAATAATGTTAGGTATTTTTTCATAATAGTAGATTTGTGTTTTTTAGACTTTGAATTTATTAAAAAGTTTAACCAATCAATAAATATTCTTGATTATATTTAATATATATGTATCAAAAATTTCAAGCTGCGCTGCTTTTTACTGGAAATCAATTACTTAGTGATGCCAACCAAGTTTTAATCACAAAAGAGGATGGTACGATTGAAGCCATCCTGCCAGTTTCAGAAGCCGGAGATGGTATCCAACATTTTGAAGGCATTTTAAGTCCAGGATTTGTGAATGCGCATTGTCATTTAGAACTATCGCATATGAAGGGGATGATTCCCGCACATACTGGCTTACAAGAATTTGTAAAACAAATTGTGGCATTACGTCAAGTGGAACCCGAACTCATTCAAGAAGCAATTGTTGCGGCCGAAGCAGAAATGATGGCGAATGGGATTGTGGCAATGGGAGATATTTCCAACACCTTAGATACACTAAGTCAAAAAGCAAAACACAATCTTGCCTATTACAGTTTTGTAGAATTGTATGATTTAGATCCAACACTTGCAGCAGATAAAATAATAGTGGGTCTTGAAATACAAAAACAATTTCAAGAAAATTGTGTGCGTGCATCCATTGTGCCACATGCACCTTATTCGGTGACAAATAATTTATGGGATTTGTTAAGTGCGCATTTTGGCATCCATACCATTAGCATGCACAATCAAGAAACGCCAGACGAGAATGATTTTTTTAAAACCAAAACCGGTAGTTTTTTAGGGATGTATGAAAGAACAAAAGTGAATTTAGATTTTTTTAAGGCAACAGGCTTAAGTTCATTGCAATCTATTTTACCAATTTTCAAAAAAGCACATCATGGCATTTTAGTACATAATAGTTTTACATCGGCCGAAGACATACAAGCCGTGCATGCTGCAATGGATAACGCCTTTTGGTGTTTGTGCCCTAACGCGAATCAATACATTGAACAAACTATGCCACCTGTTGAATTACTCCGTTCCCAAAAAGCAAACATCGTCATTGGAACAGATAGCTATGCCAGCAACTGGAGCCTTAACATATTGGATGAATTAAAAATAATTCAAAAACATCATCCCGATATTCCGCTTTCCGAAACACTTGGATGGGCCACCCTCAATGGCGCGCGTGCATTACAGATGGACAAGCACCTGGGTAGTTTTGAAAAAGGAAAAAAACCTGGTGTGGTGTTGATAAAAGGAATTGACACATTGAATGATTTAAGAAACGCAAGTAGTCAACGAATTTTGTAGCTTACACTATAAATCTACCATTATGAAATTTCCTATTTTATTTGGCATCATCGCAATCTTGATCATACTTTGGCGCAGACATCATAATAGCAAAAGAGATAACGACTAATGCAACACTGCTTGTAAAATAGGCAGCGACTTGATTTCACTAAATTTTTTATAGTGCCAGCTTAAAGAAAGTTGAAACAGTTCCAATATCTTTTTCCTTTGTGCACCATTTAAATGAATAATTTCCAATTCATTGTATAATTGTAGACTTAAAAAAGTAGATGCAGTTTGTGCTTCTAGTCCTTCTAAAAAGTAGGGATGGAGCGGCTTGTTTGCTACAAAATTACCCTCGTGCACATCTAGTATTGGTGTCTCGTTTGAATAAATACCTTGTAATCCAAAACCCAGTGTTTGACTTAAGTGAATCAAAAAATAGATAGGCAGGTTGCTCACTAATCCTGCACCTCCTTTGTCTAATTGCTTAAAGGTATCCTCGATTAAATAAAATAATTCAGGGTGTGGTTCTGGTTCTAATGTTTGTTGTAAGATCTCTACAATATAGGTAGCTACTGCGTTACGCAATACATCCGAATACACATTCTGATAGACGTAGGACCAGTTCACGTCCTTGATCATCTGCATGCTCTTCATTGGAGAATGATAGGCTTCCATTTGCAGAATGGCGCCGGGTTGATAAAACACGCCCTTGCTTGCGCCTTTTTTACTAATGGTTCGAACGCCTTTTACAATGTATTGTTGCAGGCCAAAAAGTTCTGTGTAAATAGAAGCGATGACACTTGTATCGCCGTATTTGGTCACGCGTAAAACAATACCCTTGGTGTTGTGTAACATAGATGATTAAATCACGGTGTTCCTATACACTTTTAAATTGTTGTAAGAACCTAAAATCATTTTGTGAATATAAACGTAAGTCGTTGACCTGGTATTTTAATTGTGCAATTCTTTCTACACCCATGCCAAACGCAAAGCCAGTATACTTTTCAGGATCGATACCAAAATTCTCTAATACTTTTGGATGGACCATACCTGATCCTAAAATTTCTACCCAACCTGTGTGCTTGCAAATATTACATCCCTTGCCTGCACAAATTTGACAACTGATATCCATCTCGGCACTTGGTTCTGTGAATGGAAAATAACTTGGGCGAAAACGTACTTT
>JBIKJM010000189.1:0-3091 GCA_044360985.1 Sediminibacterium sp.
GCTTTCATAGCAACTGCACAAGCCAGTGGATTTCCACCATAAGTAGATCCATGTTCGCCTGGCTTAATTTGCAACATAATAATATCATCTGCAAGCACAGCAGCAACAGGAATGGTACCGCCACTTAATGCTTTTCCTAAAATCAAAATATCTGGACGCACGTTTTCATGATCACATGCTAGTAATGTACCTGTTCTTGCTAATCCTGTTTGAATTTCATCTGCAATAAATAACACATTGTATTTTGTACATAAATCTCTAACACCTTTTAAATAGCCGTCTGCAGGAATCACCACACCTGCTTCACCTTGGATTGGCTCCACCATATAGGCTGCTACATTTGGATCTTGCAAAGCAGTTTCTAATGCAGCTAAATCGTTGTAGGGGACAAGTCCAAATCCTGGCATAAACGGACCAAAGCCATTGTAACTACTTGGGTCTGTAGAAGACGAAATTGCAGCAAGTGTTCTGCCCCAAAAATTACCTTGTGCAAAAATTACTTTTGCTTGATTTTCTGGAATGCCTTTCACAGCATAGCCCCATCTTCTTGCTAATTTAATAGCGGTTTCTCCACCTTCAACACCTGTGTTCATAGGTAATACTTTATCGTATCCAAAGTATTCCGTGATGTATTTTTCGTATTCCCCCAGTAGGTTATTGTAAAACGCTCTCGAGGTGAGTGTTAATTTTTGTGCTTGATCTGTCAAGGCTTTAATGATGGCTGGATGACAGTGTCCTTGGTTTACAGCGGAATAGCCGCTTAAAAAATCAAAGTATCTTTTTCCATCTACATCATATAAAAAAACGCCTTCGCCTTTTTCAAGTACAACAGGAACGGGATGATAATTGTGTGCGCCGAATTGATCTTCAAGGGCAATATACTTAGCAGTATTTGCACTCGTTTGTAATGGAGTAGACATGCAATATTTTTTTGAATAAAATGATAAAAACAAGGGGACATCAAGTTCAGTCAACTTGATTAAAAAACTAAATTATGGGCTTAATATTACCCAATGGGATGATTTAGAAAATCTAAATTAGAAAATAAGAATTTTGCCTGTATCATGCAGCTAAGATAGGTTTTTTGGCTAATTTTCCCATATTTGGACTTACATTCGCATAAATACATCTGTTTTGGAACCGCTCGTATCAATCGTTATTTTGAATTTTAATGGGGCAAATTATCTGAAGACTTTTTTGCCTTCAGTATTGGCGACGACTTACCAACACAAAGAAATTGTGGTGGCAGACAATGGTTCAAAAGACAATTCCCTAGAAATACTTGCAAAATATTTTCCTACTGTTAAAGTGATTCAAAATCCAACCAATGAAGGTTTTGCAGGAGGATACAATTGGGCACTTCAACAAGTGCAAGCCGATTATTATATTTTATTGAATTCAGATGTGCAAGTGGATCCGAATTGGGTGGCGCCGATGGTACAATTAATGGAATCGAATCCTACCATTGGAGCATGTCAACCAAAAATATTAGCACAAAAAGAACCAACTTGTTTTGAATATGCTGGTGCAAGTGGCGGATGGATAGATGCCCTTGGTTACCCTTTCTCAAGAGGTAGGGTATTTGATGTATGTGAGCAAGATAAAGGGCAGTATGACAGCGCTGAGCCTATTTTTTGGGCATCTGGAGCTGCCATGATGATCCGATCAAAGTTGTTTCATGCATTAGGAGGATTTGATGCTAGCTTTTTTGCGCATCAAGAGGAAATTGATCTTTGTTGGAGAATGCAATTAGAAGATCATGCATTGTATGCTTGTCCTAGTGCAGTGGTGTACCATGTGGGTGCAGGTACTTTACCTAGAGGTGGTAGAAAAGTGTTTTTAAATTTTAGGAATAATTTGATTATGCTTAGTAAGCATCTACCTATCCAAGAATTAGTATGGAAAATCCCTTTGCGTTTTGCGCTTGATGGGCTATCTGCTTGGAAAGGATTGCTGAGTGGGGATGGGTACTTTTTTACGGCTATAGCAAAAGCGCATTTTGCGGTAATGGGTTATTGGTTAACAGGTAAAGTCAACAGGAGCAAAGTATGTAAACCAATGGCTAAATTAGGGGGTGTTTACAATGGATCGGTTGTTTTTCTTTACTTTTTAAAAAACAGGCAAAAATTTGATAAAATTGTCACCAAACTCGTTCATAATTAAGAACTTGTTGTTATTTTTGCATTCGTAATTAAATACTATGTCACAAGAAATTCAAGAAACAGCTACCAATAAAGATATTGCCAAGAACTGGGTAAGTTCTTCAAAATTCATCTTTTACGTATCTGTTTTCGCATTATTATCCCTCGTTCTAGGAAATTGTACTAAGTTATTCAGTTCTGGCTTCAAGAAACCTACTGTAGAAGTGAACCCAAGTTCACAGTATAAACCGGAATATAAGTAGAAAAAAATTTTGTTGGTGTGCGTTGATTCCTTATTTTCGCAGTCCAAAAATTAGTTCTTATTCAAGCGAAAGTAGCTCATTTGGTAGAGCACGACCTTGCCAAGGTCGGGGTGGCCAGTTCGAGCCTGGTCTTTCGCTCAAAATCCCGTTCTTCGGACGGGATTTTTTTTAAGTCTGTAACAGACGCCTTGGTGGTGGAACTGGTAGACACGCAGGACTTAAAATCCTGTTCGCCGCAACGCGAGTGCGGGTTCGATTCCCGCCTGAGGCACAGCCTCTCACGAAAGTGAGAGGCTTTTTTGTTTTTGAGCATAGCGAAAAACGGCAGTCCCCAAGATTGTTTATCTTAGCATCCAATATGTCACATTTAAAAGAAAGATCATCCAAGGATTGCCTCAACTGTGGAATAGAAGTTGCGGGAAGATTTTGTCAACAGTGTGGTCAAGAGAATGTAGAAGTAAAGGAAAGTTTTTTTCAATTGTTAAGGCACTTTGTAGAAGACTTAACACATTTTGACGGTAAGCTTTGGAAAACGGTAAAGTTGTTATTGTTTAAGCCAGGCAGCCTAACTAAATTATACATTGAAGGCAAAAGAGCTTCATATATTCATCCAATTAGGATGTATATTTTTGTTTCTGCAGTCTTCTTTTTATTTATGTTTACTGGAGAAGCCCCTGTAAAGCCAGA
>JBIKJM010000190.1:0-3088 GCA_044360985.1 Sediminibacterium sp.
AGTTCCAAAGGCAGGTCTTTGTCAATATTAAACTGAATATAGTGAATCTTGCTACTTTGAGCGATATCCAATCCTTCGTAGTAGGTTTTTATTAAACAACGAGGATCGATGTTTTGTTCAGTGTACTGATGATCTGTTTTGTAGATTAGATGTAAACCATACATTTCAATCACCTTTAGTGTGAAATTATAGAGTAGGGGGCTGTCTGTTTTCAGGTGAACGATGCCTTCCTTTTTTAAAAACTGTTGGTACAGCCTTAAAAATTTAGGATGGGTCAAGCGCTTTTTTGCCTTTGACCATCTTAATTGAGGATCGGGGAAAGTGATCCATATTTCATCCACTTCGTCCTTGGTAAAATAGTTAGAGGTCAGTTCTATTTGCGAACGTACAAAGGCCACATTTTTTAATCCATCTTTATTGGCAATACTGGCACCTTTCCAAATACGATTGCCTTTTAAATCGATTCCTATAAAATTTTCATTTGGAAACATACGGCCCAAGCCAATAGCATATTCTCCTCGGCCACAGGCAAGTTCGATTGTAAGTTTAGGGGTATCAATAGCGTTCGTGCTTGGTAAACTTGTAATTTCAATCGGCCTTGTTCCGTTTTTTAATCCATTAAAAAAAGCAGCCCATTTGCCCTGCATGTCCTGTGGAAATTCCAAGACATTATTATATTCCTTAATAGCGGCAAACTTGATTAGTTTTTTCTGACCCATGGCGCAAAGATAGTATTAGAAAGGTTTCTAAGATACTAATTGTTTTATTTATTTTTTATCATTTATCTAATTACACGTATATTTATACTTTAAAATACACGTGTAATGAAAACTAAACTAACCCTTGTAATGGAAGATGAGGTGATTTATAACGCAAAAATTTATGCCAAGAAAAAAGAGGAAAGCCTTTCTTCTTTGGTGGAAAACTATTTAAAAGCAGTTGCAGTTAATGGAAAAGTTGAAAAAAATAAAACTAAAAAGTTACATCCTTCGATTGCTAAATTAAAAGGGGTAATAAATCTTCCAAAGAATTTTGATTATAAAAAAGAACTTGGAAAAATATTACTTGAACGATATAATAAATTAAAATGAAAAATATTTTTATAGATACGGATGTAATCATAGACTTTCTTGGAAATAGAGCAAGTTTTTCGAATGCTGCTACCGAACTTTTTGATTTATACGCTCATAACAATAAAAAACCTTTTATTTCTGCAAATTCTTATACGAATGTGTATTATTTATTAAACAAGCTAATTAAATCTCCTAAAATTGTCATTTCGCATTTGACCACTCTATATGATATAACAGAACTATTAGAGGTTAATAGTAATATCATAAAACAATCTATACATTCTGAATTTTCTGATTTCGAAGACGCGGTGCAGTATTATGCTGCGTTGTCCAATAAAAAAATTGATTTGATTGTTAGTAGAGATAAAAAAGGGTTTAAAAAAAGTGCTATCCCAGTTTTTGATGTCGAACAAGCACTTCGGATTTGTAGTCAATAAACTACCCCTTCATTAATTTCAATGCTTTCTTAGCCACAATTGGTGCAATGGCAACTCCCATGCCACTCATGCGTACTGCACAGTAAACATTGGGTTGGACTTGTTCAATGATTGGTTTTTTGATTGAACCTATGCCCATCGTACCACTCCACCTTAATTCAATTTTTGGTTTCTTGGATCCCTTAGGCAGAATACGTTGCATCATAAAATCCTCTAACACTTTTTGTATGGTAGCCGAGGTCTCTAATGAGTATGTTTTTTCATTTTTAAAATCTGCATTTCTTGCGCCTCCTAATAATAAGCGATTGCCTAGGTTGCGGAAATAATAATAGCCTTCATCAAAGTGGAAGCATCCTTTGAATTTTAAATTTTTGATTGGCTCTGTGACAAATACCTGTCCTCTTGCTGGTACCACATCTAAACCAGGGATCAATTGTTTTGCAAATCCGTTGGTGCATACTAAAAATTGTTTAGTCTCTAAAACTGCCTCTAAATTTGTTGTGATGGTCACGCCTTTTTTATGACTTTTGAATTTTTTAACCTCAGTATTAAATAGAATTTGCACACCTTTTGCCTGTACTGTTTTTTGTAAAGCCAATACTAATTTTGCTGAATTTAATTGGCCTTCTAATTGATTAAATGCCAATGCCTCGATGCCTTGAAAACCTAATTTTTGAATGTCTTTACTTGCATTGGTATAGATGGGTAAATATGTGCCATTCTTTTTTGGCGTCTTTAAAGCGGGTGCCAATATTTTATTTAAATAAGCGATATCTGATTCTAATTTTGAGATATCATACAGCGCACTCTCATCACTGCTTGCCCCTTTATTTGCTTTACTTGCTTTTGTATTCTTATTCGTTTTTTTTCCTTCAAATAATTCATATCCGCCCCACTGGTTATAGTCGATCTCTTTTGCCTTAAACACTTCTTGTATTCTTTGTAGTCCATCATAACGCATCTTCACTGTCTCCATCATGGCGGCTTCACCCATCAATTGAATATCTGACATCAGTTCGGAGACGCTTCCAAAACAAGAGAAGCCCGCATTGCGTGTGCTTGCGCCAGATGGGATGGTGCCGCGTTCTAGTATCGTAATTTGCAGCTTCGGATTTTGATGGATGGCTTCATAGGCTGTCCATAATCCGACAAAGCCACAGCCTACAATCACCAAGTCCTTGGGTGCAAAATAGGTAGATTGTTCCCATACTGATATTGCCATAGCCATATATTTAGAATTCTAAGGTCCCACTATTTTGGAATATTAAGTTATATATTTTTAATAATTTATTTTTATTTCAACTTATTGATCTTTCACTTGTTATTATTTTATGCAACAATTTACGCCTGCCGAATGGCAGTCTTGGGAAAGATTTTATAGGGCAAATTTTATCAATAGCTTAACCGGATTTAAATCCGCTAGTTTAATTGGTACTATCAATGCAGAAGGGGTGCCTAATTTGGGGATGTTTAGCAGTATCGTGCATATTGGGTCTGATCCTGCTTTAATTGGGTATATCAACCGACCTCTTGCTGCGGCTCCGCATACCTTAGCCAATATCAAGGCAAATGGTTTTT
>JBIKJM010000002.1:0-27463 GCA_044360985.1 Sediminibacterium sp.
TTTGAATCCTGACGGGGTCACAAAGCCCGCACGAACAGTGCGGGCTTTTTCGTTTTGAGCAGACGTCAAGAGCTCTACGAAGTAGAAGTTTATGAGATGAAGCTGGATTTGAAGCTTGCTTCAAAATACAGATGAGTCGAATAAACAAACGAGCGCAGCGAGTGCTTTTGGGCATTGACGAAAACGAAAAAGCAAAAAAGCCAAGCAGCAGGTACTGCTGCGCAGGGCTTTGGGTTCGACCAATGCGAAGAGGATGTTGCGAAGCAACCATCCAAAAGATCCATCCAAGTAAAAATACTCCCCATCCATTTCAAATAATACCCTACATTTGTAAAAGTAATTACATTGTAATAACAATTATATGAAAGTAAAAATCATCAAAATAGGCAATTCTAAGGGGATCCGACTCCCTAATGAATTAATCAAAGAATACAATCTTGACGAAGAAGTGACACTAGAACTTCGTGAGGACTGTATTGTAATTAAACCAGTCGAGGTAGATCCAAGAGCGGGATGGGAAGAAATCTATAAAAAAATGGATCACACCTTATCACAAGAAGATAAAGATTGGATGGAATTTGAAAATGAATTTGATGAGGAGGACTGGACATGGTAGTTTTAAAAAACGAAGTTTGGATGACCAAACTAGAGCCAACACTAGGTAGTGAGATAAACAAAACAAGGCCTTGTATTATTGTTTCACCAGATGTAGCAAACAATAATAAAAAGAGTGTAGTGATTATCCCCCTTACTTCTAAATTAAAAGATTTTCCTTCTAGAGTTAATTGTACATTTCAAAACAAAAATGGGCAAATTGTGATAGATCAAATTAGAACGGTAGATAAAATTAGACTTGTTAAAAAACTTGGTACCATTGACGATGCTACAAGTAAAAAAGTATATGAAATGATTAAAATTTATTTTAAATAAAATGAAACTCTCCATCTACACCGTTGGCAAAGCCAACGAATCCTATATTAAAGAAGGCGTAGAACAATTCACTAAAAGAATTGGGCATTACTACCCTATCGACTGGCAAATGATTCTCCCATCCAAACTCACAGAACCTGTTCAAATAAAAAAAGCAGAAGCCGCAAGTATTTTAAAAGCAATCACGCCAACAGATGTACTAATTCTATTAGACGAAAAAGGTAAAATGCTGAGCTCACCTGGCCTAGCTAATCTTATTCAACAAAAAGCCAATCAAAGCGCACAAAAAATTATTTTCTTAATTGGCGGTGCCTATGGTGTGGATGAAACAATACAAGAAAGAGCCAATTTCACTTGGAGCATTTCTGAACTGGTTTTTCCACATATGCTGGTTCGACTCATTCTTGCCGAACAAATCTACCGCGCATGTAGTATCTTAGCCAACGAAAAATACCACCACGAATAATGAGCATTACTTTATATATCACAGTAGTCACAGTCATTGTATCCGTCTTAGCATTTTACAATGCAGAGCTCATGGACAAATTAATTTTTCATCCCTATTCCGTAAGTAGAGACAATGAGTATTACCGTTTTATTAGCTGTGGATTCATCCACGCCGATTTTATGCACTTAGCATTTAATATGTTCTCCTTTTATATGTTTGGAGATTATGTGGAGCAATATTTTAATATGCTATTTGGTCAAAATGGAAAACTGCTTTATTTATTTTTATACTTATCGGCATTAGCAGTATGCTTAATCCCTACATACCTTCAACAAAAAGATCGTTACAATTATAATAGCTTAGGCGCATCTGGCGCAGTTTCTGCCATTGTATTTGCAGGTATCTTTTTAATGCCAACTATACAAATTGGATTTTTCATTATACCACCCATCATTCCTGGATTTATATTTGGCCCAATCTATCTAGGGATCACCGCTTATTTAGCAAAGCAAGGTCAAGGAGGTATCAACCATAGTGCACATTTGTGGGGATCGCTTTACGGAGTTGTATTCTTGATTGTTGCAGCTTACTTTATTGCACAGTTTAATGTAGTCGGAAGCTTTATTGAACAGATTAGGATTTACTTAGGAATGTAATCTTAACTACACTTTTTGTATTTGGTGTAATTTTGAAACGATCGTCAATTCTTTGACCTACGACCCACGCGATTTTACTATCCGAGCAAAGCACGGTTGTACTTGACTTGATTGCTGGACTTAATTTTAAGCTGCCTAAAAAATGATTGAGTTTCTTTTTCTTACGCAAGCCTAATGGATAAAAATAATCTGTCACAACCCAAGAACGATTTAACAATGGCCAACTTAATTGTTCTGCATCCAAATAAGCCATGTTAGCACTCGTATCAACATTTAATGCTTCCATATTGTCAATCCATTCCAATTTCAATTTTCCAAATAAGGTATCTATAACCTGTTGGTCTTTTGAAATGGTCTCATATACTTTGTCTTCTTGATTGGAGACAATTTGAATTTGGTTATCCCATTTAATCAAGCGATGGGAACTAGATGCAATAAAAGCACCCTTACTAGCTCCAGTTATTTTATGAATTTCTTTTAATTGTGTGGCTTTAAATCCATATGCTTGCACCAATCCCCAAATGTATGTGGTATTGCCTTTTAATTGATTCCATGAATTCAATTCAATGGTAGGTATCCCCTTAGGAAAACGGATATGCTTTTTCCAATAAGCCGCAACAGTTGCAGCTACAATGGCTTCAGCTTCTTTCAATCTGGAAATTGTATCCAATACTTGTTGATTCACGTTTGGATAAATGGTCTCCATTTGTGGAATCAATTGATTGCGAATTAAATTTCTGGTATAATCATTTTTTAAATTAGAACTGTCTTCCACATAGTCTAGGCCATTTAACTTTGCAAAGTCTTTGATGCTTGCTTTACTAAAAGGCAGTAATGGTCTAATTAAATTAATATGGTCTGTAGCGAGTGGATTTTGTTGATGCGTTCTAATTGCTGGAATCCCAGTCAATCCATGCAACCCTGTGCCTCTAAAAAATTGCATCAATACCGTCTCCACTTGATCATCTGCATGGTGTGCTGTGAGTAAAACGATTTTGGAAGCTGCTTGTACATCCATTTCCTTGATCAAGCTTTCAAACCAAGCATAGCGTATTTCCCTTGCGGCTTGTTGGATGCCCATTTTATATTGTTCGGCAAAAGCCAATGTGTCAAATCGTTTTGTCAAAAAAGGCATACCCATTTTTGTGGCAAATACTTTCACAAAACTTTCGTCTCGATTACTTTCATCTCCTCTTAATTGAAAATTAGCGTGTGCGATAGAACATTTTGCACCCATTTGTTGCATCAAGGCTGTTAGCACCACGCTGTCCACGCCACCACTCACTGCAATGATAAAATGCGTGTTGTGGGTACTGATACCTGGAAAAGTAGTTGCCCAATGGCTTTTAAATTGTTCCAAGTCCAATAACATCATTGCAGTTTGAATTATTTTTTTTGTTCCTTCGCCCAAGTATCTTTAAGGGTCACTGTTCTATTAAATACCAACTTGTCTTTTGTACTATTGGTGTCCTGATAAAAATAGCCCTTTCTTAAAAACTGGAATCGATCTTCTAATGCATCCTTTAACAACGCGGGTTCTCCCCAAGCTGTGGTTACCGTATGCAAAGAATGAGGATTGATATAAGACTTAAAATCGCCTTCTGCACTACTTGGGTCTTCCACATTGAATAAACGATCATACTCGTTTAATTCAACTGGGATGGCATGCTTAGCACTTACCCAATGTAATGTGCCTTTTACATGAATACCCGATGTATCTGATCCTGATTTAGAATTAGGAAAATATTTTGCATACACAGTCGTCACTTTTCCGTTGGCATCTTTATCAAAACTTTCACATTCGATAATGTAAGCACTCTTTAATCTCACTGATAATCCTGGGCCTAATCTAAAATATTTTTTAGTTGGTTCTTCCATAAAATCATCCGCTTGAATCCATAATTCTTTGCTAAATGGAACAGGTCTTGTTCCACCATTGGGATCTTCTGGATTGTTTTCTGAATTTAATATTTCTTCCACTTGCTCGTAATTGGTAATGACCAATTTAATGGGGTCAGTCACCACCATTCTTCTTTGTGCAATTTTATTTAAATGTTCACGTACACAAAATTCTAGTAAGCTAAAGTCAATGATATTTTCTCTTTTAGCGATACCAATACGATCACAAAAATCACGAATACTTTCTGCAGTATACCCTCTTCTGCGCATACCACTAATGGTGGGCATTCTTGGATCATCCCAGCTTTGCACATGCCCTTCTTGTACCAACTGTAATAATTTACGCTTACTCATGACTGTATAAGTCATATTCAATCGTGCAAACTCATACTGATGTGAAGGGAAGATGCCTAATTGCTCGATACACCAATCATATAAAGCCCTATGCGGGATAAATTCAAGTGTACAAATTGAATGAGTGATATTTTCGATAGAATCACTTTGTCCATGGGCAAAATCATACATTGGATAAATACACCATTGGTCTCCTGTGCGGTGATGATGCGCTTTTTTAATGCGATATAAAAGTGGATCACGCATATGCATATTCGGGCTTGCTAAATCAATTTTAGCACGTAATACTTTTTCGCCATCATTGTACTGACCTGCTTTCATTGCAGCAAACAATTCTAAATTCTCCTGAATGCTTCTATTTCTGTATGCATTTCCTGTTCCAGGCTGAGTAGGAGAACCTTTTTGTTGTGCGATTTCCTCGGCAGAACTATCATCCACATAAGCCAATCCTTTTTCGATTAATTGAACCGCGAAAGCATACAATTGATCGAAATAATCTGAGGCATAACATTCTTTAATCCAATTAAAGCCCAACCATTTTAAATCGGCCTTGATACTATCTACATATTCAGTGTCCTCTGTAACAGGATTGGTATCATCAAATCTTAAATTCGTTGCGCCTCCAAAAGTTTCAGCAAGTCCAAAATTTAAACAAATACTTTTTGCATGACCAATATGTAAATAACCATTCGGCTCAGGAGGGAACCTAGTCAATATACTTTTATGTTTCCCAGATGCTAGGTCTTGGGAAATAATTTCTTCAATAAAATTTAAACTTTTTTCGTCGCTCATAGGATAGTATCTATTCAAGTAAAGGTACAAAAACCTGCCCCAAAAACCTATCCCATTTTAGTATTGTAAATTACCCCTTAGTACCGTATATTTTTTGTACTTCTAAGACCAATTTTTCAATCTCTTGGTCATCCCCATTTGGGCTATAGGGTTGCTTTAAACTACTTCCAAATACAAACGCAACTGTTTGCCATATTCCAGCATTCAATCCCCCTTTATACTCCTTAATTAACTGGTAACAATTATTGCCAGTTTCTCGATTAATTAACTTCATAAGGACCTTGCCTTGATACACAGATAAACTAGTCACTTTATCAGCAAATTCCCTTTTCAATTCTTTTTCTCTAGACTTGATAATCTGCTTTCTTAATTTTTCATCTTTTACATTGGCCAATTCTGCATTCACCGATTGAATGACTTTACTTGCTGATCTTGCATATGGATAAGTCACATAAACCGCATTGCGCAATCTTGTCCAATTTTTCCAATAGTTTTTTAATGCATTTGTTTGAACAGCAGCCACCATCACTGTAGGCAACCAAGATTGAGGAATGGTATCTCCCTCTGGTGTAATATAGGCCTCCACCCTTACTGTATCGTATTGACTCGTTTGCGCAAAAGGCTGCTTTGGCAAACTTGTTGTCAAGACGAATAACAGTATACAAAAAATGGTTCTCATATTCATTGATACTCTAAGATACAGAAAGTAACCCTATTTCTTAAATCGATAATAAGCCCCCATCATGAATCCAATAGTCGTCACAATGACCCCAAGCCATAACAAATTGATCCATGGGAATTCATAGACTTTTAAAGTTATGAGATTGGTTAGGGCGGTTGACTCCTTCACCCCAATTTCTAAAATGCCCTTTTCTTGGTCAATCACTTTATTAAAACTTAACACTAAGTTCTGCGCCTTAACCGTGTCTACTTTAGAAGTTAAATTCAATCCTTCTAATAAAATTCCAGGCTCAGCCACATATCTTAATCCTTCTTTAGAGACCACATTCAATTGTAATCTTAATTCATTGACACCTGCTGGTCTTTCCCCTGGCGGATTTACATTGACTTTATCTAATTTAATATAGCCATTGCTATAAAAAATAGAATCACCTACGGTAATATTAATTGGATTAAACCTTGTAGTATCTTCTTCTGTATGGTCTTGAAAAGAAGTCACGTACACAAAAATGTCTTTATGCAAATAATGTTTTGAAGATGGATTGGCAGAGAAGCCTTCCATACCCTTATTGTTCTTTAACACATCAGGATATAATTTAAAAGTCTCCCCTGTTTTCTTTTCTTTAAAATTCAATTCGAAATATCTTTTTCCTAAATCGTCAAATGTATCTCTTACATAAGTCACATTGTATTTGCCCATATCTGTTTCAATGGTCTCAAATAAAGTTAAGTTCTCTCTTGGATCGCCTACTGGACTATTTTTATTGGTAGAGTCTACTCTCAAAGGACTTATCCCTGTTGTGTTGTAGCTTAATGTAGTTTTGTTTGCAGAAGAAATAAAGATACCTGCCAATACCAAACCAAATCCAATATGACCAATGGATGAACTTGCAGATTTTAATTTTCCTTTTAAGACCACAGACCAATAGGAGATATTGCCTACAATTGCAAAAACAGAAGTGACAATGGCGATATAAATAGCACCTAAAAATCCAGCACCTTTATCATCATAGGCCACTCCAACAAAAACAAATATGATGATGCTAATGAGGATGGTGATGATCAATGGCCATAGAATTTGCTTTTTAAAATAAGGCATTGGTGTTGTTTTGTATTTCAAAAACTGGCCAATCGCTGTCAAAGCACCAATGATGATGGCCACAAAAATTTGAACTTGATTGTGCGCAAACTCTGGATCTTCTGGTGGTGCAATTTTAGTATCAAAAATTTTATTAAATACGGGAGTCGAAGTCTTGAGGATAATCACCACCGCAGAAAGCACTAGGACCAAAGAACCAATCAACATCCAAAACTCCCTACTATCTATTGCATCTTCCTTTAATGGTTCTTGCATGTGTTTGTATCGAACAACATATAAAACAAAGAAAGGAATCACAAAGATGAATAAGAAAAATAATAGCTGTCCATTCATCCCTAAATCGGTAAATGCATGTACAGAGGTGTCACCTAAAATCCCACTCCTAGTTAAAAATGTAGAATACACAATTAATAAAAAACTAATTCCTAGGAATAAATAAGTGGCTTTTAAACTTGATCCTGTTTTAGTATAAATCATTGCAGTGTGTATCCCCGCAACCAAAGTCAACCATGGAACCAATGATGCATTCTCCACTGGATCCCATGCCCAATAGCCACCAAAGGTCAAACTCTCATAAGCCCATGCAGCACCCATCATAATCCCTAATCCCAAAATACCTGCAGAAAAATTGGCCCAAGGCAAAGCGGATTTAACCCAGTGATGCTCTTTCTTTAATAAGCCTGCTACTGCGTAGGCAAATGGCACGATGGTACTCGCAAATCCTAAAAATAAAATAGGTGGATGAATGACCATCCAGTAATTCTGTAGTAAAGTATTTAAGCCTGTTCCATCTTTTAATAATTGAACATAATCTGGTCTAGATAAAATTGGCCAGTTCATTTCATGTCTCAGTAATATAAATGGACTAGACCCAATTTTCACATCAAACACATACAATCCAATCACCATGGTGGCAAGCATTAACTGCGCAAAGCTTATCACCATCATCACGCCCGCTTCATGTGCTTTGGCTTTCTTAATTAAAATCAAACCCAACACAGCATGCCAAAAACTCCACAATAAAAAACTTCCTTCCTGTCCTTCCCAAAAACAACTCAATAAATATTCAAATGGTAAATTTTTATCGCTATGAGTGTAAGCATATTTATATTCAAATAAATGATTGTAGATCACATAAAATAAAACCACAAAACTTCCAACTACTGTCAAGGCCTCAATGACAAAAGCGGTTCTGGCTAATTTTTTCCAACTTGCTTCCACCACCATTTCTTTTGCGTAAAATGCTTTAGCGAATGAAAATGTAGCTATTAAAGAAGCTACAAAGGATAAGATGGATAAAAAATAACCTATTTGTCCAGGTAACAAATGTTCCCCAATAAACTCAGTTGGCTGCATGTTGTGATTTTGATTAGTTGGTAATGGTTACCGGTTGTTCCTTCATTGCATCTGGGTTGTCCTTGTATTTGGACGGACATTTCATGACAATCGAGCTACATTCAAATGCATCTCCTTGAACACGTCCTTTCAATACCAAACGTTCTGACTTTTCCATATCGGTGGGCATGGTATTGCGATAAACCACTGCAATTTTACCCCCTAAGCTATCCTCCACATTAAACTTTAAAAGATTCGGATCTTTTACTGGATCGTATTGAACGGGCACAGATTTATCCATTTTTACGATCAAATTCACATATTTGCCTTCTTTTTGCTTTGCAGAAGCCACTGTTTCATAGCTACTTAAATCACCTGTATAGCTTATTAACACTACAATAGCGGCTGCAATCATGACCAATAATATAAGATGTGTTTTCTTCATACCGCAAAGTTAACCAAATGGCCTTAAATTGCACCAAATTTTACGCATCTCATAAACTTAAATTATGCGCCTTTTTGACTATATCATTGTTTGTAAAAGTCCCGATTTTAAAAACGTAGACCGAATCAGCCAATTGATGCTTTTCATCACCCTTATGGCGCTTTCCTATTCGCTATATGCAGGTTTGTACCCGAGTCCTGCCCTATTAATTGCAATCATGACTTCGGTGGCTAGCTGGTGGATTTTTTGCGTCTATCAAAAGATTAAAGGTGGTGCCCCATACTACCGATTAGGTTTGGTATTTGCTTCTTGGGGATGGTTTTTACTACCCAATGCTTTATTGATTGCTGGTGTCTACTTAATTGCAGCCTTGTTTGAGCGTCAAGTAAAATTCCCTTACGAAATAGCGGTAGACCCTGCTGGTGTTTTAGTGAATACCTTTCCAAAAAAGTTATATCCATGGGCAGAAATTAACAATATGCTGATTAAAGACGATTATATTACAATCGATTTCAAGAACAATAAATTGATCCAAAAGCAGATCAATGAACCTGTGACTGAAGCAATCAAAAACGAATTCAATACTTTTTGCGCGGAGCATCTAGCTAAAAACAACTAACTATGGCATTAACCGAGTCCCCTTATTTATTGTATTCAGACGGCGAAGGCAACATCTTTGAAGATGAATCCTTATATGTAGTAGGCAGGGCTGGATGGGACGCCTATCCCATTCCGGAGGAAGACTGGATCCCCTTACCAGAAGGTGGAAGTTTATATGAATTACCTGGCAGAAGAGGCATTGGCATTGATGTTGATAGTGGTGAAATGCGTTTATGTGAAAAAGGATGGGCAGTCGCTGCTTTCATCCCTCCTGCGCATACTGGATTGTATATCGCAGCATATGAATCCTTACCAGAAGCTCCATTGTTACCCTTATTTTGTTATACCGCTGTGGGTTGGTTAGATGGCATTAACTATGTGCCTGCTGTTAGAATCGAACAAGATATTCGCCAGGATTGTGAAGGCTATGATCAAGAAACAATTGAATATGGCACAGCACATTTATTAAAAACTTATAGTGAAAATAGATTGGTGCAGCACCTGATGCAAAACTGTTGTATGACCTATCACTGTCCTGCTGCAAGAAATTTAGCCATGGGAAGATGGGAATGTCCTATTCCTATTTCACCAGCTTGCAATGCAAATTGCATAGGATGTATTTCATTCCAACCAATCGAGGAAGAAATTGTTTCTAACCAGGAACGTTTATCCTTTAAGCCTACTGCAGCCGAAGTGGTAGAATATACTGTACCACATTTAATGTCTGCCCCTTTTCCAATTGTCAGTTTTGGACAAGGTTGTGAGGGTGAACCATTGCTCATGTGGGAGACCATCAAAGAAGCAATTATTGAAATCAGAAAACATACGGACAAAGGCAGTATCAATATTAATTCAAATGGTTCTAATCCAAAAGCAGTTGCTGAATTGGCTGCTGTCGGTTTGGATAGTTTAAGAGTGAGTACCAATTCTGCTAGGCCTGATATTTACAATGCCTATTACCGCCCAAATAATTACACCTTCCAAGATATTGTTGAAAGTTTAAAAGCGATGACTGCTGCAGGCAAATGGACAAGTATCAATTATTTTGTTTTCCCTGGCATGACGGATACGGTGGCAGAATATGAAGCACTAAGACAATTGATTAAAGACACAGGGTTGAAAATGATTCAATGGCGCAATTTCAATATTGACCCAGATTGGTATCTAGGAAAAATTGGCGTGACAGAACCAGGAGAAATCATGGGTGTGAAACAAATGATGGAATTAATTAGAGAAGAATTTCCTGATTTAAAATTTGGTTATTTTAATCCTCCTATCGAAAGAATCAAAGGAGATTACGCAACTGAATTTGCACATCATTAATGTAACGCAATCTTGAAAAGACATTACAACAAACAAGTTCAATTTGGAACCTTACTAGCTATCATTGCTTGTATCATCTGGTCAGGTAATTTTATTGTTTCTAGGTATTCTATCCAATTGGCTGGACCCATCAGTCTTGCGTTTTTTAGATGGTCTATTGCTACCATTACAATGCTTCCCTTTGCAATCAATAATTTTAAAAAGGAAAAACAATTATTCAAGGCCAATTTTAGTTACTTTTTCTGGATGGCACTAATGGGTGTTGCCTTATACAACACCATGATTTACCAAGCTGGTCATTCAACGACTGCTATTAATATGGCATTGTTTGGTTCAATTATTCATCCAATTGTGGCTACATTACTTGCAGCATGGATTGTGCAAGAAAAATTAAACTGGAAAAGTATCACAGGCATTGTCTTAGGCATTGTTGGTATTCTCGTTTTATTAAGTAAAGGTGACCTCAATACTTTACTACATTTTAAAATTACGAAAGGTGATTTATGGATGATTGGTGCTGGATTATGCTTTGGTAGTTATAATGTTTTTGTTCGTAAAAAACCAATAGGCATTTCAAATAATAGTTTTCTACTTGTACTTTTTGCAATTGGTACTATTTTATTATGCCCATTTGCTATTTATGAAATGAATTATATTCAACCTGTGCATTTTAACAAACAACTTTTATTTATAGTTTTATATTTAGGAATTGGTAACTCCACCATTGCGTATTTGTTATGGAATAAAGCCATACACACGCTAGGATCAGCAAAGACAGCTTTGTTTGGTACTTTAATCCCCTTCCTAAGTTCCATTGAAGCATTGTTTATTTTGAATGAGCAATTCAATATTTTTCAAATCATTAGTGGTGGGATTATTATTTGCGGAATCGTGATCAACACCTGGCCATCAAAAATAAAACATGGCGCTTAGTACCATCTTATTTTTATGTTTAATTGCCTTTATTGCAGGCTATGTCGATGCGGTGGTGGGCGGTGGTGGGTTGATACAAGTCCCTGCAGGATTGATTGTAATGCCGACGCAAGCAGTTTCAACAGTCATTGGCACACTTAAAGTGCCCTCTTTTATAGGAACCTGTTTTGCGACCTATCAATATTTACAAAGGGTTAAAATTCCTTTTTTAAGAATACTCCTATATACGATCATTGCACTTACTGCTGCTTTTTCTGGTTCTTTATTACTCACTAGAATGAGTAGTCAATTTATGAAACCAGTGATCTTTTTTGTATTGCTTGCGATGGCGATTTATACATTTACCAAAAAAGACCTTGGACAATCTTTGCAGAAGAATGACATTCAATTTCCGATGCTAAAAGGCATCCTAATTTGCCTATTCATTGGTTTTTATGATGGTTTCATTGGGCCTGGCGCAGGAAGTTTATTTGTACTTGCATTCATTGCTATTTTAGGATATGATTTTATGCAAGCAAGTGCGCATGCGAAAATTGTAAACCTTTCAACTAATCTTGGCTCATTGATCTTATTTATAGGCAAGGGCGTAATCCTTTGGCCGGTGGCCATCCCCATGTCTATATGTAACGCCGCAGGTGGATTTTTTGGTTCTAGAATGGCTTTAAAGAAAGGCAATCAATTTATTCGTAAAATTTTCTTAATAGTGATCGTAGCTACCTTGTTAAGATTGGGATATGACGTTTTTTTGCATTAATTTTAAACTATGCAATTGAGTTTTGAACAAGAAAAGAATATTAAAGCTGCTGTCTATACTGGACTGATCTGTCTTGGACTTTCGCTGATCTTTTTTGTTTCAAAATTTCAGGAACCTGCACCTAAAGTAGTTCCCCCATTGCCTGAATATATGGAGGTGAATTTAGGCAATAGCAATACTGGTGCTGGGGAAATCCCTCCTAAAAGCAAAGCAGCTCCTGCCCCAGAGAAAGGGGCTACATCCACTAAAACAAAAGCGGCTTCTAGTGAAGCTTCAAAAATAAATGCAGTCTCCAATGTCTCCAATGATGCAAATGACGAAGCCATTCGTTCTGGCAAAGTAAAAAATACTGCAAAAAACAATCCCGTGCCTATCCCTGCAAAGCCTAAAGCTTTAATGGGGAAATATGCGGGCGGAAACGGGGCTGGTGGCAATAATCAAGACAGTTATAACAATGTGAAAGACCAAGGCATAGCTGGAGGCAAAGGAGACCAAGGCGTTGAAAATGGCTCTATCAATGGTAAAGCCTATACTGGAAGCGGCGGACCTTTTGTAACCAAAGGTGATCGCCGTGTTACAAAGACCTATTCATTCAACGGTGATGTTCCCCCTGCAACTATTTATGCAGAGATCGAAGTCAATCCTAGTGGTGTGGGAAGATTTATTCAAATTACAAGAGGTTCTTCCTCCAATGACCCAAAATACAAAAGCGCAATCAAAGAATACTTAACAAAAATTAGTTTCAATTCGGCTGATCATAGTTCTACAGTGACTGTGAAATTCAAATTCGATCTCCAATAAGCCAACCAATTGCTATGCGGTATCAAGAAACGATTGACTATTTATACACTAGACTCCCCATGTTTAGCAGGATTGGTGCTGCTGCAATCAAACCAAATTTAGACAATACCATTGCAATTTGTAAATTTCTTGGACATCCAGAAAAAAAAATCAAAACCATTCACATTGCAGGCACCAATGGTAAGGGTTCCACCAGTCATATGCTTGCTTCCATTTTTCAGGAAGCAGGATACAAAACCGGATTGTACACTTCGCCTCATTTATATGATTTTAGAGAACGTATCAAAGTCAATGGGCAAATGTGTAGTCAAGATTTTGTCATTGACTTTACCAGTAAAGTAAAACCATGTATTGAAAAAATAGAACCCTCTTTCTTTGAAATTACGGTGGGCATGGCTTTCGATTATTTTGTACAAGAAAAAGTGGACATCGCCATCATAGAAACGGGCTTAGGTGGCAGGCTAGACAGTACGAATGTAATTGAGCCAGAACTATCCATCATTACCAATATTGGATTTGACCATATGGCCCTGCTTGGAAATACTTTAGAAGCCATTGCATCCGAGAAAGCTGGCATCATTAAAAAAGATACCCCTGTTGTGATAGGTACTTTAGATACTGCTACAAAAAAAGTATTTGAGGACAAGGCCAATAAAGAAAATGCACCTATTTATTTTGCAGAAGATTTTATTGAGTTTAAATCCTTTCAAAATAATTGGCAAAATGCTTTGTTTGAATTCAATCAACCCCTTATACATTTATTAGACGCGCCCCTATTTCCAAAAAATTTCACTATTGAATGTGATCTTCCTGCAAAATACCAAGCTAAAAATTTAAAAGCAGTGTTAGTGGCCACTCAATTACTTTCAGCCATGGGCTGGAAGCTCACGGCGGGTAAAGTGATGAAAGCATTGTCACAGATCAAAAAAAACAATGGGTTAATGGGTAGATGGGAATGCATTCAAGAAAGCCCAAGAGTCATACTGGATGTGGCGCATAACGAACATGGTATACATGCATTATTAGAACAGTTGACCTCCTTGCATTACCAACAATTACATATTGTCACAGG
This sequence comes from Sediminibacterium sp., assembly GCA_044360985.1. GTDB lineage: Bacteria > Bacteroidota > Bacteroidia > Chitinophagales > Chitinophagaceae > Sediminibacterium. The sequence goes on from JBIKJM010000002.1 coordinate 14,123, forward strand.
GATGGTGAAGGATAAAGATGTAAAAGCCGTGCTTGAATTACTTCCTAAAAATGCAATGTATTATTTCACACAATCTCATATTCCAAGAGCTTTACCAGTGCATGAATTAGCAGCACAAGCCAAAGCAATTGGATTAAATGGACATGCCTTTGAAGATGTGAATATCGCTTTAAAGGACGCAATTAAAAATGCCAACCACCATGATTTGATTCTGGTGATTGGCAGTGTATTTTTAGTCGCTGAGGTTGACAGAACTCATTTTTTATAAAATTACCATCCCTTATTTGCTCTTAAAGTAGTGATATGTGCCACATGATGTTTGCCATGCCATGCATACACTGCAAATAAATCCCAAAGACTTACCTCCGCGTTTCTACCAGGATGAAATATTTTTCTTTGCCATTGTTCCTCCGTTAAACTCGCTAATAAATTAGCCCATCTTTCATGCAAGGCATGCAATAAAGTCATTGAATAATTAATGGGTGTATCCAATGCATCTGCCATGGATACCCACTTGTTTTCATCGTATGCTTTTACAGTAGGTACTTCTTCGGTCAAGCCTAATTTAAATCTTGCAAACGCATTCATATGACTATCTGCAATATGATGCACTAACTGTTGAACTGTCCATCCACCATCTCTGTAGGGCGTATCTAAATGTACTTGATCTAAGTTCAATACCGCCATCTCAACATCCCTTGGTAAATGCCTCAATGCATTGATCCAATCTTTTTTAGTGGCTTCTGAATAAGGTTTCAATTCATACTTACCAATGGGATATTTAGGGTCTGTTGTCATCATAATTAATTTATGCTTCTCTTAATTGTTTTCCTGTCATATGAATAAAGACATCTTCTAAGTTTGCCATCTTTACTTCTTTTTCTTTTTCAAATCCAGATGCGACCAATTCGTCTATCAATTGATTGGGTGAATTGATGCCAATGATTTTACCACTATCAATAATCGCCACTCTATCGCATAGCACTTCTGCTTCATCCATATAATGTGTTGTAATAATAACAGTCGTGCCATTGTTTCTTATTTCTTGAATCAAATCCCAAAGATTCCGTCTTGCTTGGGGATCCAAGCCTGTTGTAGGCTCATCTAAGAAAATGATTTTAGGACGATTTATGAATGTGGTGGCAATAGAAAATCTTTGCTTCTGTCCCCCACTCAATTCCTTAAACTTGGATTTTGCTTTATCTACTAAATCTACTTTAGCCAATAGCTCCATTGGATCCATCTCCATTTGATACAATCCAACAAATAACTGAATCAGTTCTGTTAAATTCAAATTAGGATAAAATCCAGCGGTCTGCAATTGTACCCCAATGATTTTCTTAATGGCTTCCGGATCTGTGTCTAAATTCATCCCATCTACAATCACTGTCCCTCCAGACTTTTGCCTCAAAGTTTCAATGATTTCTAATGTGGTTGACTTCCCAGCACCATTTGGTCCTAATAAACCAAAAATCTCTCCTTTAAATACGTCAAAGCTAATGCCTTTAACTGCTTCAAAGTCGCCGTAGGACTTGGTCAAATCCTTCACTTGTATGATGGGTTCTTTCATGAATTCTTGTATTAAATCGTTCTTTAGCAAAAATAACCTAACTAACTTATATTTGCCATATCAAAATCAGATATATGAAGGTAGGTATTTTAGGCGGGGGGCAATTGGGAAGGATGCTTTTACAAGCAGCAGCGAATTATGACCTAACCACCTATGTATTAGAAAAAGATCCCCACTGTCCAGCAGCGCATTTATGCCACCATTTTACAACAGGAGATATTTTAGATTACGATACGGTGTATCAATTTGGAAAACAAGTAGACGCCTTAACGATTGAGATAGAAGCTGTCAATGTGGATGCTTTAACTCAATTAGAAAAAGAAGGCGTTAAAATTTATCCTACCCCATCTGCTATTCGAACCATCAAAAATAAAATTGCCCAAAAACAGTTTTATGCAGACAACGAAATTCCTAGTTCCAATTTCGTCATCACCAATTCAGCCGAAGCGATTAGCCAACACTTAGGATTATTACCTGCGGTACATAAATTAGCAGAGGGAGGCTATGATGGCAAGGGTGTTCAAATCATTGAAGACGAAAAAGCCATTGCATTTGGTTTTAATGCGCCTGCTGTATTAGAAGAAAAAGTAAAGATTGTCAAAGAACTGGCATTGATTGTAGGTATGAATACAAAAGGTGAAACAGTCATCTTCCCTCCTGCCGAAATGGTTTTTGACCCTGTATATAATTTATTAGACTACCAACTAAGTCCAGCAAAAATTGAAGAGAAGCAACTTTGGAAAGCAGAAGCCATTGCAAGAAAAGTAGTACAATCTTTAAAGAGCCCAGGTCTTTTTGCAATTGAATTATTTGTAGACCAGAAAGGAGATATTCTTGTCAATGAAACTGCGCCTAGAGTGCACAATAGTGGACACCATACGATTGAAGCAAATTATTCTAGTCAATATGATATGTTATTGAGGATCATTCTTGATTATCCTTTAGGCAATCCTGCACCTATTTTGCCAAGTGCGATTGTGAATCTCATAGGGGCAGAAGGTCACAGTGGTGATGTGGTGTATGAGGGACTAGAAGAAGTGTTGAAAATGGAAAATGTGTTTGTGCACTTGTATGGGAAAACCACCACAAAGCCAGGCAGAAAAATGGGACATGTCACCATTATCAGTAATGACTATATGGACTTAACACATAAGGCAAACAAAATCAAACATACCCTCAAAGTCATTAGCAAATAGTTTCTTGCTTATTCGGCACTTGTTAATGTTGCAGCCTTTGGCTTTGATTCAATCAATTTTTTCTTGACAGCTAAACTTCTGAAATAACCGATTCCTATAATGCTTTTGGTTTGTAAACCTGGTGATTTTTTGAGGGGACCAAAAATGCGAATCTTATCATCATAAATTAAATCCAAACTATAGGTGGCTGAGAAGTTTTTGTTAATCTTGAATGTAAATAAATTGGTCATGTAAAAATTGACATTCTCAGGTTTGTCATAATAATTGGAGAAAAAATCCGCACGACCCCTATAATTGATATTGGTAGCGATGACTTTACTATAGTTTACAGTAACAAATAAACCAGTTTCTCGCTTGACCATCGATCCTGAATCCACGCCGTATTTACCAAGGTTTGATAATTTTTTATTTAAAACCAATGTGGTTCTTGATGTTAAAGGAGAAAAGAAGAGTGAAAAATTATTATCAGGCTTATAATCCAAACCAGCAGAAATAATCATATAGGCAGGCGCAAATAAGGAAGAAGTAAATGTCGCTTTAGTGCCACTATAACTATAGCCATCAAAAAGTTGAGAACGGAAATTAAATAAACCTGAGATAAACCATTTACCCACTGTGTCCATTTTATAGCCATACTTACTGAGTAAATCCAATCGGTCATCATTCTTCCTACCACCTTGTGATGTGGATTGAACAAATCCAAGATTCACATCTAGGTTATTATCCCAACTTTGACGTTCTTTTTTATAGAAAGCGAAATAATTAAAATAACTATTGATGGTCATGTTAAAGTTATCACCCCCAGCTGCCCAATTGCTCAATGAACTTTGTGCCACATTTAAATTGTACAAACCACCTTGTTTCCAATTCCAATTAGCCGTATCGGTGTCTTTTTTAATATTTCTCGAAGTCTCCGATCTTAGTTTTGCCACTACCAATTCTTGCGAATTTGCCCTATTCAAACAGAAAACAGTCAACAATAAAAAGAATCCTTTGAGCATGTGCAAATTTTTATAAATATACAACCTAGTCAATAATCGATTGACTATTAGGTTGATATAAAATATACTGCAATATATCTTGTCTTATTTTAATCATTTGTATATCAAAGGATTAGGAATTTTGTCTGACAAGTTGACACATAAAAATATTTTGACTAAGTTTGCAGTTCAAAATAAGTGCATGGAACCCAATTTACTCATAGATAAAACCCAGGATGAAGCTAGACAAGGCGAAGCCTATGCGAGCCAGGCTAATCCGGGGGTATTCGAAAAGCACTTCTATGTAGAGAGTTATGGTTGTGCAATGAACTTTGCAGATAGTGAAGTAGTTGCAGCTATCTTAGAAAAGAATGGTTTTGGAGGTACTAAAAATATTGAAATAGCGGATTTAATCTTAATCAATACCTGCTCTATTCGTGAGAAAGCCGAATTAACCATCCGCAAGCGATTGACTGAATTTAGAAGATTAAAACAAGCCAACCCAGGTGTATTGGTGGGTGTACTAGGTTGTATGGCAGAAAGATTAAAAGCCCAATTATTAGAAGAAGAAAAATTGGTAGACTTAGTAGTTGGGCCGGATGCTTATAGAACCCTACCCGATTTGATTGCAGAAGCTGGTACTGGGCAAAAAGCAGTGAATGTATTATTGAGTAGAGACGAAACCTATGGCGATATTGCACCTGTTAGATTAGACAACAATGGTATTAGTGCTTTTGTATCTATTATGCGTGGATGTAATAATATGTGTAGTTTCTGTGTGGTGCCATTCACAAGAGGCCGTGAGCGAAGTAGAGATGCCTTTTCTATACTTGCAGAATGTAAAGACTTATTTGACAAAGGCTATAAAGAAGTAGTGTTATTAGGTCAAAATGTGGACAGCTATTATTGGAGTAATCCAGAAGATAATTCTACTATTACTTTTGCCATGTTATTAGAACAAGTGGCACAAATTGATCCTAGCCTTCGCGTTCGTTTTAGCACTTCACATCCAAAAGATATTACGGACGAAGTCTTGCATACCATTGTCAAATACGATAATATTTGCAAACACATCCACCTACCTGTACAAAGTGGCAGTTCAAGGATGTTGCAATTGATGAATAGAACATATACAAGAGAATGGTATATGGCCAAGATTGACCGTATTCGTGCCCTACTACCAAACTGTAGTATTACATCAGATATCATTGCAGGATTTTGCACCGAAACCGAGGAGGATCATCAAGACACCCTAAGCCTATTGCAATATGCCAATTACGATTTGAGCTACATGTATTTTTATTCTGAACGTCCTGGTACATTGGCTGCAAGAAGGTATGAAGATGATATTGATTTAGTCACCAAAAAAAGAAGGTTGCAAGAAATTGTAGATCTACAATGGACCTTATCCAATGAAAGCAATAAGCGTGATGTAGGAAGTGTATTTGAGGTATTAATTGAAGGAAATAGCAAGCGGAATGAAGCAGAATGGATGGGAAGAAATAGTCAAAATAAAGTGGTTGTATTTCCGAAAGGCAATTTCGATTATAAAAAAGGCGACTACGCGCAAGTCAAGATTCACAGTTTTACAAAAGGTACTTTATTAGGAGAGCTCATTTAATTTAATTTATTCATACCATGGATTTACAATCATTAAAAAACAGATTCAGTATCATTGGCAACACGCCCTTACTGAATCATGCTTTAAATACTGCGGAGCAGGTTGCTGCAACAGATTTAACGGTACTTATTGTGGGAGAAAGTGGTGTTGGTAAAGAAGTTTTTTCACAGATCATTCATAGCCTATCCTCCAGAAAACACAATCCATTTATTGCTGTTAACTGTGGTGCGATTCCAGAAGGTACGATTGATTCGGAATTATTTGGACACGAAAAAGGATCATTCACGGGTGCAGTTGATAGCCGAAAAGGCTATTTTGAAACTGTAAGTGGTGGTACCATTTTCTTAGATGAAATAGGTGAATTGCCTTTGGGTACACAGGCTAGGTTATTGCGTGTGTTAGAGACGGGTGAATTCATTCGTGTTGGTTCCTCTAAAGTGCAAAAAACAGATGTGCGCGTCATTGCTGCAACCAATAGAGAGTTGATTGAATTCACAGAAAAAGGAAGATTTAGAGAAGACTTATATTATAGATTAAACACCGTGCCTATTCGTGTTCCTTCATTAAGAGACCGCAAGGAAGATATCCCCTTACTTTTTAGAAAATTCGTGGTGGATTTTGCTGAAAAATATAAAACAAAACCTATTTATTTAGACGAGGAAGCAAAAGAATTATTGACAGCATATAGTTGGCCTGGTAATGTGCGTGAATTGAAAAATATTGCAGAACAAATTTCTGTATTGAGCAAAAACGACCACATAGATGCAGCACAATTGAATAGCTTTTTGCCAAAACATACAGCGCATAAAATGCCAATGGTGACAGGTACACCTGTTGGTGAATTTGCCAATGAGCGTGAAATTTTATATAAGCTTTTCTTTGACATGAAAAAAGATGTCAATGAATTAAAGAAAATGTTTTTAGAGATACTGCAGAACCCAAGTTTATCGGGGCAAACGGCACACTTTACAAAAGAAGCCATCATCAATGAATTAAAGGAAGATATTGCCCCATCCCATGCCCCAGTGTCCAATGTGAGCATGCCTAGTAATGCTATGCAATTACCGCATCATCAACCAGTGATCATTGACAATGATCTTCAGAACCATTATGAAATAGAGGAGTCATTAAATATCATGGATAAAGAAAAAGAACTAATTTTAAAGGCACTTAAAAAACATAGAGGTCGTCGTAAAGATGCATCTACCGATCTAGGCATAAGCGAAAGAACATTATACAGAAAAATTAAAGAATACGACATTGAAGAATAAACTATCTATATTAAGCATTATCAGCATTTGCGTCCTACTAGCTTCTTGTGGTATCTATAGTTTTAAGGATGCAATGATTCCCGATAATGTAAAGACGGTTAAGATTGGATTTATTGACAACAAAGCAAGATATGTCAATCCTCAGTTGGCACCACTGTTGACAGATAAAATTTTACAAAAGATTATTAATCAAACAAAATTAACAAGAACAAATAGCGACGACGCACATTATCAAATTTTTGCAACCATCACCAATTACGATCCTTCACAAACGGTAGGTGTCAGCAGCCAAGCAGCTGCAAGTAATCGATTGACTGTGACGGTGCATGTTGTTTTGAAAAAGACTCTAGAAAATAAAGAACTTGAATTTGATGTTTCCCGAAATTTTGATTTCTCAGCCAATTTGACTTTGAATCAAGCAGAGAGTCAATTAATGGATGAAATTGTTCGTAGCATTACGGATGATATTTTTAATCAAATTTTTTCAAACTGGTAAAGTATGAGTGCATTAATGATTAACGATATTGTAAAACAATGGACAGGACATGCTTCATTAGAAGCCATTGAGACTGATACCCTAGAAAAGTATGCATTGGATCATCCCTATGCTCCAACGATTCAATTTCTTTTGGCAAAAAAATACCAGCTAATTGCCTCCCCGCTTTTAGCCACTCAATTATTTAAAGCAACTGCTTACTTTCCTTCTAGTCTTCATTTACATTGTTTAATGAATCAAGTAGCCCAAACTGAAGTCAATGCTCCTGCAGATGCTAAATTGAATAGTTTACTCAACAATCAAGTTGCACAATTCAATGAAGAAGTGGATGCATCTGATGTGTTAGATTATGAGAAAGAAACAACGCTAAGCCTACAGAAAGACTATTTTGCCGCGCAAGGCATTGAAATAGACCTTTCTAAGCTCCCTCAAGATAAATTTACCCAACAGCTCAGAAGTTTTACTGCCTGGCTCAAAGTGATTAAAAACAAGGATGGTGTAGATCAACTTGACCAAATTGGCGCATTAGGGGCCGACCAGGAGCAAATCATTGCTCAAATTGCCGAAAAAGCCAATATTCCAGCAGATATTTTGACCGAATCCATGGCTGAAATATGGGAAAAACAAGGGAATTTGAAGAAAGCCATTGCTACCTATGAAAAATTAAGTTTTATTTTTCCTGAAAAATCCGTTTATTTTGCATCCCGTATAGAACATTTAAAAAATAACAAATGATAACTTTCTTTTTAATATTAGTCGTAGTAGCCTGTGTTGCTTTAGGATTCATGGTATTGATCCAAAATCCAAAAGGTGGAGGATTAAACGCCAATGTAGGTGGATTGAGTAACAATTTCATGGGTGTGAAGCAAACGACAGATGTACTTGAAAAAGGCACATGGATCTTTGCATCTGTGATTGCCCTATTAGCCATCACATCTACCTTATTCTTGAGTGGTGATACTAGCAATGGAAATAGCGTATTAGACAAAGTCAATACTTCTACTACAACAAGCCCAGCAACGCAAGTGGTGGCGCCTCCACCACCACCGCCACCTGCGATGGACACAAACAAGAAGTAATTCAAATAGAATGTGATTACATTCTGTTAACATATAATTTTTCCCCACCATCCAAATGGTGGGGATTTTTTTTGTATTTTAGTTGATATGAAAAATCTACTATCAATACTAATTAGTGTTATTGTATTTTATATTTTCTTTATTGTATTTATTAAGAGTACGCATTTTAACGATGAGCAAGTCTATTTTGAATATAAGCATGAAGGCTTGAGTCAATTGGCTGATAGTTTAGTTGTAAAAAAAATCATCTTCGAAAAAACGAGTTTTTTACTATTTGCTAAAGCATTGAAAGTCGAAGATAAAATCAAAGATGGAAGATTTCTTGTTAAAAAGAAAACCAGTGTACTTGATCTCATAAGAATGTTAAGAAACAATCAACAAGCGACAGTTAAATTGGTATTGAATAAAGTGCGTACAAAAGGGGAATTGGCAAAACTAATCGCAAAAACTTTCGATAAAGACAGTGCTGCTGTCATGACCTTTTTAAGTAGCAATGATTCTTTACAAGCTTTTGATACAGATACTACGCAACTCTTTACATTACTCATCCCCAACACCTATGAATTTTATTGGAGTAGTTCAATGGCTCAAATTTTAAGTAAACTACAAAAGGCGCAAATTCATTTTTGGAGTCAAAACAACCGTATTCAAAAAGCAGCAATGATAGGCATGAGTCAAAATGAAATCTATACTTTGGCATCTATTGTGGAAGAAGAAACCAATTTCGACTCAGATAAATCCTTAATTGCAAGTGTTTACCAAAACAGATTGGAAAAGCAGATGCCTTTGCAAGCATGTCCAACCATCAAATATGCGATGCAAGATTTTACGATCACCCGTATTTATGAAAAATATTTATCCAACGCCTCTCCCTATAATACCTACCGCATCAAAGGCCTGCCTCCTGGCCCTATTTGCACCCCAGCAGCAAAAACCATTGACTTAGTGTTGGATGCTCCAAAAACGGATTATATTTACTTTGTAGCGAAAGCAGATTTTAGCGGTTACCATCATTTTAGTAATAATTATGCCGAACATGACCGATATGCCAAGGAGTACCAGAAAAAACTAGATGAATACCAAGCAAAAAAAGCAATGGACAATAATAGCGATAGAAATTGATCATGATGGAAATTGAAATTTGACGAATTAAATTATTAATAGCCCTTTCATTACTTGAAAAAAATAGTACAATACCTCCAGATCCCATTGAATTTTGCAAAGCAGAAAGCGAAGCGTATTGTCATTCCTGGTTTTCAGGAAGTAAATTTATTTCAAGTGATTCAGTTTTTGTTTAAACAATTGAACACCATTGGGCTTTATGATCGAGCATCCGCCATTTCCTTTAATCTGATCATGGCATTGCCTGCGGGATTCTTGTTTTTATTTTCGATCATCCCCTATTTCCCAAAAAGCTTAAAAATTAAAAAACAGATTCTTTCAATTTTTAAAGATATCTCTCCCAATTCAAGTACCTATCGTTTCATATTAGACATCATCAATGATTTATTAAGTCAACACGTTGGTATCTTCTCCTTTGGTTTTCTCTTATTGTTATTTTACGCTTCCAATGCCATGACAGGCATCATTAGAAGTTTTGATAAATCCATTATGCAAAACAGACCCTTTTTTCTGCATCAAAGAATGAGGGCGCTTCGTTTAACATTAATTTTAATGTTACTTGTTTTTTCTAGCCTACTAGTGTTGATTGGACAGGATCAATTAACGACCCTGTTAAGAGAATTATTTGACATAAAAAGAAAAACAATTTTACCTTATTGGAATAGTATTAGATGGGGTATCATTGTCTTGCTTTTATTTTATGGCAATGCTTTAATTTATAAGTTTGCACCGCATGTAAAAGAAAAATGGGCCTTGCTTTCTCCTGGAGCCATCTTGTCCACTGCATTAATGTTAGTGACGACCTTGGGATTTTCCTACTGGGTCAATAATTTCGGTAGCTATAGTAAAATTTATGGCTCCATAGGAACCGTACTTGTTGTCATGACCTTAATCTATATCAATGCCCTTATTTTATTGATCGGATTCGAGTTGAACGTAAGTATTGAAATACTTAAAAAAGAACAAGACCAAGTAGACTATTTTAACTAAAAAAATGAGCCTCATTTTGGGAGACTCATTTTATATTCAAATTGTTTTCAATTTTAATTAGACCAATTTTATTTATTAGCCATATCTGGTATTTCAGCCACTTTATAAGCACCTGCATCCAATTTCGCTTTGGTCTCACTGAATGCTTTTAATGTCAAATCAATCTCCTCCTGTGTATGCACTGCGGTAGGAATCAATCTGTAAATGATATGTCCTTTTGGAATAACAGGATACACCACTATTGAACAGAAGATTTTATAATTTTCTCTGATATCCATCACCATGGCAGTCGCTTCTTCTACCCCTCCTTTCATATACACTGGAGTCACTACAGAATCGGTTTTACCAATATCAAACCCTCTTTCTTTCAATCCATTTTGCAATGCCAATGCATTCTTCCACAAATTTGCTTTTAATTCTGGTTTTGATCTTAATAATTCTAACCGCTTTAAGTTACCTACCACATAGGGCATTGGTAAACTTTTGGCGAAAATTTGAGAACGAATATTATAACGGATATAATCAATGATATTTTTTGGCCCAGCCATAAAAGCGCCAATCGATGCCATACTCTTAGCAAATGTAGAGAAGTATAAATCAATTTCATCCTGACAGCCTTGTGCCTCTCCTGCGCCTGCTCCAGTTGCACCTAATGTTCCAAATCCATGCGCATCGTCCACCAATAAACGGAATGGTACTTTCTTTTTTAAAGCAGCAATCTCCTTTACACAACCTTGATCACCTGCCATTCCAAATACGCCTTCTGTAATCACCAATACACCACCTGATTGTTGTTTGTCTACCAATGCTTGTGCTCTGTGTAATTGTTTTTCACAATCTTCTACATCGTTGTGTTTAAAAACAAATCGGTGACCAGGAATCATTCTTAACGCATCAATAATACATGCATGACATTCTGCATCATATACCACTACATCATGACGGCCACAGATGGAATCAATCGCACTCATGATCCCTTGGTATCCGTAGTTCATCAGGATTGAATCCTCCTTATGCACAAATTCAGCTAATTCTTTTTCTAATTGTTCGTGTAAGTCACTATTTCCACTCATCATTCTTGCACCCATCGGCAAGGCTAAACCATATTGAGCAGATCCGTCTGCGTCTGCCTTGCGCACTTCTGGATGATTCGCTAACCCTAAATAATTGTTTAAACTCCAAACAATCATTTCTTGACCTCTAAATTTCATTTTAGAGCCTATTTCTCCCTCTAGTTTAGGAAATGCAAAATATCCATGCGCTCTTTCACGGTGTTGACCAAGTGGTCCGTAGTTTTTAATCAGTCTTTCAAATATATCTGCCATAGGTTTGTAATTATAGCCACAAATTTAATAATTTTTTCGCTTACTAAGCCTATAATTATACGTAATTTGCAGTCCTAAAATCATGTGAACATGCGTATTTACTCCATTTTATGCTTTTTGCTCCTATCTTTTGTAAGCAAGGCACAGGCCCCAAAATCAATCCAATCAAGTACCTCTAGTAAACCTAAACTGATTGTTGGTATTGTGATTGATCAAATGCGCTGGGATTATGTCAATCAATTTAAATCCCATTTCACCTCCCAACAAGGCTTTTTGCGCTTTGTAAATGAGGGTGCTAGTTGTAATAATAACTTCATTCCTTATGTACCCACTGTGACTGCTTGTGGACATGCTGCAGTTTACACTGGCTCCACGCCAGCATTGCACGGCATTGCAGGAAACCAATGGTACGATAACTACCAACAAAGAACAGTCTATTGTGTAGAAGACCCAACCGTAGTGTCTGTAGGTGTAGAAGGCAGTACAGCCGGAAAAATGAGCCCAGTCAATGTTTGGACGACAACACTTGGGGATGAGATCAAGTTGGCTAATAATTTTAAAAGTAAAGTATATGGTATCTCCATTAAAGATAGAGGTGCCATCATCCCAGCTGGTCATAGCGCGGATGGTGCTTTTTGGTATGATAGTAAATCGGGTAATTTTATTAGCTCTACCTATTATGGAAAAAGTCTACCAAAATGGGTAAGCGAATACAATAGTCTACATAGAGTAGATAGCTTCTATACAAAAGGTTGGAACTTAAGTTTAGCAAAATCTGTCTACGAAGCAAATTGTGATGGAGATATCAACGCCTATGAATCTACCCCTTTGGGTGCCGATCAAAAAGGATTCCCTTATACCTTGACCCAATTTATTGGCAAGGACTATGGCAAAATCTCCTCTACCCCATATGGCAATAATATCGTGCTAGAAATGGCAGAAAAGGCCTTGGTAAGTGCGCAGTTAGGCAAGGATGATATCACTGATCTTTTAGCTATCAGCTTTTCTTCTCCAGATTATATTGGTCATTCTTTTGGCCCTAATTCTTGGGAAACCCTAGATAGTTATATCAAGCTTGATGCTATCATTGCGCAATTATTTGCAAGCTTAGATCAACAAGTAGGAAAAAATAATTATACCGTTTTTTTAACAGCAGACCATGCTGTAGCCAATATTCCTGATTTTTCTAAAAAGCATAAAATTCCAGGTGGCTTGATCAGCGAAGCAGGCATTAAAAAAGAATTGGGACAATTGTTATTGAAACAAGGCTTGAGCGATAAATTAATTACTGCGATCAGTGAATATAATATTCATTTCAACCATCCTTTAATGGATAGTCTTGGAATAAGTCAAGATAAAATGGTTCAGTTAGTGCGTCAACACGTGGAGCAAAAACCTGGCATCCTTCAATTAGTTGAGGCGCGTAACGCGGCAACTGCTGCATTGCCTCAGGAACTAAGAGAAAGAATTATCAATGGCTATAATCCTCAAAGAAGTGGTGATTTGTTCATTGTGACTAAATCTGGCTATATGGATGGTTATGCCACGGGAACAAACCATGGTGTTTTTTATAATTATGATGCACATATTCCATTGCTTTGGTATGGCAATGGTATCAAAAAAGGCCAAGTCAATTCAGTGAATTATATGACTGATATTGCCCCAACCATCACGACCCTTTTAGGCATACA
>JBIKJM010000191.1:0-3068 GCA_044360985.1 Sediminibacterium sp.
GAAAAGCTGCTTAATTCATACTATCTTTAAGGGGCGAGTGCATAACTCGCCCCTTTTTTTATGCCTACTATATGCAAATAAAGCTCAGACAACTACTTTTGGTCATCGGATTCGGTTTAGCCTTGTTACACGCTTATTTCCCATTGTCAACGAACCAGCAATTAGGGGTCTTATTTATTACCTTATTTACATTGGGCATCCCCCATGGCGCTTTAGATTTTTATATTGATCAAAAAATTAATGTAGGGGCAGATAAAAACCACGGCTATATCTTTTTATTCAAATACCTAATGAATATGTTGGTCTATGGTTTGGTTTGGTATTTTTTGCCAACCATTGCCATCTTGATATTCATTGGCTTAACTGCTTTTCATTTTGGGGAAATAGATTGGCTGGGGAAAAGCTATAACGGGATTCATAAATTATGTTATAGTATTTTAGGACTTAGCTGGATTTTGTTTCTACTCAGTAAAAACATCCACACAGCGATAGATGTGTTTGTATTATTAGGACAATCTAAAATGCAGGCAAACGAGTATATCCATTATGCAAATATCGTATTACCCATTTCTCAGGCAACACTTGTAGGCATTCACATCGTTTTATTCTTTTCACATAAATATTTTTTCTCAGATACTAAGCAATTCTTTTTTGCAGTGATGCAAATTGGGTGCTTAACGATTTTAAATATGCTATTGCCCCTATGGTTGTGTTTTAGTTTTTATTTTGGACTATGGCATTCTATTTTATCTTTCGATAAAATAAGACAAGAATTTGAAATGGAAAACAATATCCTTGGATGGAAAAAATTACTCACCAAGGCCATACCTTATGCGGCAGTGGCATGGACTGGCATTATTGTGTTTATTTATTTTTCTTTAGAAGCATGGAGTATCAAAGAAGTTATGCCGCTTTTATTTATAGGCATTGCAGTGCTTGCCCTACCTCACTTACAGGTGTTTACTAAGATTAAATTAGATAAGTCTAAATAGTTGGACCTAAGGTTGTAACAACTATTTTGGTGTTGTCAAAAAAGGGGCAAATTGCTTTTGCCAAATAAGATAACCTTTAGGATTCATGTGTAATTTATCAGCAATAAAAATATCTTGAAGTACCACTTTATAATCATCCAACATGGCAGTATGCACGTCTAGATATTGAATATTTTTTTGTGTATTAATATATCCTTCAATCAATTTATTGGCTTCTATAAATTTTGACTCTAAATGCCATCTAGCAACACTTGGTTTAATAGAAACGAAAACAATTTTTGTAGTTCTTGGTAATTTTTTTAAAAATATACCGTGCAGGGTTTTAAATCTGTCTAACACAGTGGCAGGACTCACCGTATCAACATCGGCCATATCATTTTCGCCGCAGTATATAAAAACTTGACTGGGCTGATACTTAATAATTGCCTCATCTACGTAATAAATTAAATCAACCAGTGACGCTCCACCAAATCCTCTATTGATGATGGGATAACCTGGGAAATACATTGCAACGTCTTTCCATTTTGTAAATGAGGAGCTTCCAGCAAATACAATCTGCCCCATTGGAGGCATGACAATACTATCCGATTTTTGAAACTGAAGGATTTCTTGTTTAAAGGGCTGTGCTTGCAGGCTGAGACTAGACTGGCTAATGATACATGCAAAGCATAAAATAGATACAATTTTAATATAGCTTTTATACTTTAGATGCATCCCTTTCGATTTATTGATAATCAGATTCATTGTAGTCATCCTCTTCGCCAAAACTACCCAAATTCATCATGCTGCTCATTAAATCATTGAATTCAATTTTGCCATCAATCATTTTTTTATTGATCAATGAAAATGCTGCAAGGCCATGCAATACAAATTCCATTAATAAAGCGCTTTCTTTTTCATTGGCTTGTGGATAGTATTTTTTTACCAAACCAAATAAGCCATCCACTTTATATAAGGCAACTACTTTATCAGCATCCTTCATATCCAATAAAAGATTCAAATGATTACCGCCGTCAAACCAACTAGTAATGGACTTATAAGGATTGTCAAGTGCTTTTTCTTCTCCCTTTTTATTGACCATTTTCTTTTTCTTCAATAATTCAGGGTTCGGAAAGTATTCGATAAACTGCGTACGAATGGACTTGTTCAATAAATTTAAAGCAACTTCATATGGACCTTCTTGCTCACCTTCGTACACCAATTCAATTTTTCCAGTAATTGAAGGAATAATGCCCATTAAATCACTGATCCAAACATAAGTATGCTTTTCGTTATGGATAATCGCACGACGTTCGGCAGAGCTAATGGCATTTTCAAATGCGGCAATGGTTAAACGCGCACTCACACCGCTTTTCTTATCTACAAATTCATTGGATCTTGCTTCAAAAGAAACTTGTTCAATCAATCGCTTGATTAAATCGCTTATATCCACTCTTTGTTTTTGTACTTCTAAAATATCTGCCTCTTGTTCTGTAATCGCCAAAGAAGTTTCTAAAGTTTTTGGATAGTGCGTTAATATTTGACTCTCAATTCTGTCTTTTAATGGCGTAACAATACTTCCTCTGTTGGTATAATCTTCCGGGTTCGCAGTAAAGACAAATAAAATATCCAATGGCATGCGCAATTTAAAACCGCGTATTTGAATATCGCCTTCTTGTAAAATATTAAATAAAGACACCTGGATTCTTGCTTGTAAATCTGGTAATTCATTGATCACAAATATGCAACGATTGCTTCTTGGAATAATGCCATAGTGAATTACTTTTTCATCAGAAAAGCTCAATTTTAAATTCGCAGCCTTGATTGGATCAATATCGCCAATTAAATCTGCTACACTCACATCTGGCGTGGCTAATTTTTCTCCATAACGCTCAGATCGGTGCAGCCACTGTATTGGGGTTTCATCGCCATGTTCTGCAATTAAATCTTTTGCAAACTTGCTTAATGGCTTCAACGGATCATCATTGACTTCGCTACCCATAATGACTGGAATGTATTCATCTAGCAAGTCGGTCATCTGACGCGCCATCCTTGTTTTAGCTTGACCACGTAATCCTAAAAACAAAATATTATGTC
>JBIKJM010000192.1:0-3064 GCA_044360985.1 Sediminibacterium sp.
AGTGACAGCTCAAAAGAGTAAAGTAGATTTTACTGGTTCTAAGAAGTCCGATTTCCATACTGGTTATTTCCCAGTGAAGTCTGGTTCAGTAAAAGTGGACGGTGGTAAATTAGTAGGTGGATCTTTTGTGGTAGATGTTGCTGGTATGAAAGTAACAGATGCTGCTGGTGATAAATTAGCTGGTCATTTATCTACTGCTGACTTTTTTGATGTAGCTAAATTTGGTGAAGCGACTTTTAATATCAGTGCTGTAAAATATACCACTGCAGAAAAAGCAATTTTAACTGGTACAGTAACTTTAAAGGGTATCACAAAAGATATCAGTTTTGAAGCAATCATCAGAAATGCTGACGAAAAAGGTTTCTTTGCAGAAGCATTCTTCCCAATTGACAGAACTTTATTTGGAATCAATTACGGAGTAGGAGCTATTGATACGCAAGTTCAATTAGCAGTGCATATCTACGCAACAAAGTAATTGTTGAAATAGAATAATAAGGTGGAATGAATAGTTTCCTACCTTCAAAAATAGAGTATGGCCGACAGGCAAAAAATAACCCCTAATTTTATTTAGGGGTTATTTTTTTATACGAGATTTTTGAATTCTTTCATTGAATTATATATCATATCTCTCCTTAAGGATATGTAAATGATGCAGTGCATGTCCAAAAAGGATGAAGCCTAGTGCATTCACAGTCACATCATGTCCGTTACAATTACCTTTTGTTTTCATTTGTTCAGGTGTAAATGAAGCAAATAATAAATTAGTTGCTTGTCTTACAGTTCTCCATTCAATTAACATATCCTTCCAATTACGGTGACTTGCATCTCCATTGGCCGCATAGTTATTTTCGTCAAAACCAGGTAAGGCTGTCTTATCCTGTCTTGCAATAGCTAGAGCACGATATGCAAAGATTCTTTCTGTATCAATCACATGTTGAAACATTTGTTGTATTGTCCATTTTTCTGGACCATAGGCATAATTGACTTTTTCAAGTGGGATAGCGTTCCATGAATCTACAAGTCTATCATGGTATTGTTTTACTAAAATCTCATAATCTTTCCCACTCGTATAATTGATATAGGTTTGAAAAAACGGGGCATACTCTGTGGTGCTTGGTCTAGACATGTATTGGGGTTATTAATTATTTAGTATTATTTTTTTTATTATTTTTTTCAAACAGGAGAGCATTTTGAATTGACAATGCAGCATTGATGATACCACCTTCTGCACTTATTTCATTTAATTTTTTGGATTGGTCTTTTCGTGGAATAGGGTACAAGGTATTGGAGTCATTTGGTTTCCAATTACTTTGTAAAAGTATTGCTTTAACTTGACTCGCACTAAGCTTAGGGAAATAAGTACGAACCAATGCTGCAATATGGCTTATGATAGGTGCAGACATACTGGTACCATTTAAAAAACCATATTGTTGATTGGGTAAGCTTGAAAATATTTTATTTCCTGGGCTCAATACATCCACTATTTTATTACCATAATTACTAAAGTCGGTTAAGATACTTTCAGCAATCACTGGGTCACTACTTGCGCCTACAGTAATCATATTACTCGCTTTATCCTTAAAGACATTTGAGTAAGGACTAGGGTAGACAGGTTTTTTATTTAAGTCATATGATTCATTACCGGCAGAATGGATGATCAATACATCTTTTGATGCGGCGTATCGAATGGCACTATCTACCCATGCTTGTTCTGGGGAGAAGGATTTACCAAAACTCATATTGATAATTTTAGCACCATTGTTAACGGCATATCGAATACCTAAAGCGACATCTTTATCATACTCATCCCCATCTGGTACCACGCGCACCCCCATAATTTGAATGGGGTTGCTAAAGTTGGATTTGGTAAAATTAGTATCTACAATACCAGCAGCCAAGCCTGCTACATGTGTTCCATGTCTTGCATTTGGCCCAGTGATATTGTTGTTACCATAATATTGATCGTTGAAATTTTCGTATTGGTCTTTTGTGATTTTTTTTCTTAGATCTTCTGGTGGTGTGTCTATAGAGATGGCGGATTGGTCTTTTCCTGATATATAATCATTTAGGTCCTCTACAATTGAATGATGCCCAGTTAATCGGTCAATACCTAAAGCCTGCATCGTTCTTAGGTAGGAGATTTTTGTATCTGCTGTTAATTTTCCAATAGGTTGATAAGTTTCTAATTGCTCTGTTGTAAAATTAGTATCCTCTATTTCTTTGATTAAAATAAGTCCCATCTTAACCACTGCATTCTTCGCCATTTTAATAAATGATAAATTATCAGCATCCTCTTCTGTAAAGACCATTTCGGCAGCGGCTTGTTGCCATCTGTAAAAATCCTGTTTCTTTTTTGCATCCCAGGAGGCACTATCTAAGTTATCTTGTTTGAATTCATTTTTATATCCATGGTAGATTCTTGATTTTTCATCAGATGCTTTGTTGATATTTTGACCAGCAGCATTTCCTAAAAAATTCCAACCATGCACATCATCTATATATCCGTTCTTATCATCATCCAAGCCATTGCCAGGGATTTCTTTAGGATTATTCCAGAGTAGTGGTTTGATTTGAATGTGTGCTGTATCAATCCCGCCATCTAAAACTGCAATAATAACAGGGGAGGGCTTTAATTTTAAATCTTTTATAAGTTGTTGTGCCTTTAAAAGACTTACGCCATGTACCCCATCTTTTTCAAGGTCTTTCCAGTGCCAAAATTTTGCATCTTGTCCCCATGCGAATAGGGAACAGGAATACAAAGCTATTGTTAGAATAAATTTATACATAGTAAAAATTAGAAATCAAATTTGATACCTTGAGCAAGTGGTAATTGTGTGCTCCAGTTAATCGTATTTGTTTGTCTGCGCATATAGGCTTTCCATGCATCAGATCCGCTTTCTCTTCCTCCTCCGGTTTCTTTCTCACCACCAAATGCCCCTCCAATTTCAGCGCCACTTGTTCCAATATTGACATTGGCAATACCACAATCACTTCCTTTTGCAGAAAGAAACAATTCTGATTCTCTCATATTTAAAGTCATGATAGCAGAAGACAAACCTTGTGG
>JBIKJM010000193.1:0-3049 GCA_044360985.1 Sediminibacterium sp.
CTCCAATTTCAGCGCCACTTGTTCCAATATTGACATTGGCAATACCACAATCACTTCCTTTTGCAGAAAGAAACAATTCTGATTCTCTCATATTTAAAGTCATGATAGCAGAAGACAAACCTTGTGGGACCCCGTTTTGAATTGCAATGGCTTCTTCGATGGTCTTGTATTTTAAAAGGTATAAGATGGGAGCAAATGTTTCATGTTGTACAATTTTATATTCAGGTTTTGCTTCTGCAATACATGGTTTTACATAACAGCCGCTCGCGTATTGATCTCCTTCGAGTACGCCACCTTCTACTATAAAATGACCACCTTCTTTTTTACACGCTTCAATTGAATTCAAATACATCTTCACTGCGTCTTTATCAATCAATGGTCCCATATGATTATTACTATCTAATGGATTTCCGATTTTAATTTGTTGGTAGGCTTTGACTAATTTAGCTACAAATTGGTCATATATTTTTTCATGAATGATCAACCTTCTAGTACTAGTACATCTTTGCCCTGCAGTACCTACCGCTCCAAACACAGCACCAATTAAGGACATATCTAAATCGGCGTTTTCTGTTATAATGATAGCGTTATTGCCTCCTAATTCTAAAATTGTTTTGCCTAAACGTCCTGCTACTTCTTTATTCAATTCCTTGCCCATGCGCGTAGAACCCGTTGCAGAAATTAATGGAATATTGGTATCCTTAGTCATCCATTCTCCCACTTCACGTCCTCCTTGAATTAAATTATTGACACCTTCTGGAACAGCATTATCCGCAAATACTTTTTCTACAATTTTTTGAATCGCATTGCCACACAATGGTGTTTTCTCGCTAGGCTTCCAAACAGTTACATTACCACAAACCCATGCCAATGCAGCATTCCAGCTCCATACAGCCACAGGAAAATTAAAAGCAGAAATGATACCAACTATACCCATTGGGTGCCATTGTTCGTACATTCTATGTGACGGTCTTTCGCTGTGCATAGTTAAGCCGTACAATTGTCTTGATAAGCCCACTGCAAAATCGCAGATATCAATCATCTCTTGTACTTCTCCTAATCCCTCTTGCAAACTCTTTCCCATTTCATAGCTTACCAATTGTCCAAGTGCTGCTTTATCTTTTCTTAAAGCTTCTCCTAATTGTCTAACCACTTCACCTCTTTTAGGGGCTGGCCAATTACGCCATTCTATAAATGCATTTTGTGCCGCTGCAATTACTTGATCATATGCAGCTTTATCTGTGGTGGTCACAGCACCAATCATTGTATTGTCTACTGGGGAAAAAGAGGCAATTTTTTCTCCCTTACTTTTAATCCATTGCGCACCAGTAGAACTGCCTTCGTTTTCTTTTTGAATTTGTAATTCTTGTAAAAATTGCATGTTTATTTTTTTATTTTTTCAATAATATTTGTCGTGGAAAAACCTTCCACAATTGGGTTGATAATTACTTTTCCTCCATTTGCAATCACTTCTTTTGCACCCACAATGGTTTCAATGGTATAGTCGCCACCTTTTACTAGCACATCAGGTAGGAGGGTTTGAATTAATTCAAGTGGCGTGTCTTCTTCAAAAATCACTACCACATCCACTAATACTAGATTGGCCAATATAGAAGCCCTGCTTGATTCAGAATGAATAGGACGCTCAGGACCTTTTAGTCTTTTTACACTAGCGTCATTATTTAATCCAACCAATAAATAATCTGCTTCTTTTGCTGATTGAGCCAATGAAAATAAATGACCTGGATGTAAAATGTCAAAACAACCATTGGTAAAGGCAACTGTCTTTCCTGTTGTTTTACAAGCTTGCATAAATACTTTTGCTTGTGCAAGTGACATGATTTTTTTTTCAATTTGTTCAACTGCGCGCATCTTACTTAGCTTGTTTATTGATAATAGGTAATATAATTAAACTGACTCCGCCCAATACAATCACAATTAAGAATTGTGAAAACCACTGTAAAGTACCATTGGCAAGGCCCAATGTATAATCCACTCCATTTAACTCTAGTACTTTCGCCATAAAATAGGCATAGGCACCAATACCACCTGGTGTAAGGATCATACCAATGCTTGCATAGGCTAAACAACTAATGGCTGTGGCAAAACTACTTTCTGTTCCTGCTGTTGCATGCAATCCTACATAGGTTGCTAGTAAATACAAAAACCAAATACCGAATGAGTAAAGGAAAAACAAATTATGTTGTTTCAATTTAGTCGCACTTATGACACCTTCCCAAATGCCACTGATAATATTTTTTATGGAGCCAACAATTGTAGGAATGCGTTTTCTTAGTAAAAAAAATAATGCGATCAATACAACACCGATGCCCACAAGTAAATAAATTTTCCAAACCCCTTCATTTGCATCAATCACTGGGGCAGCCGTTTGACTTTTTAGTTGATTCCATCCAGCTTCAATGACATTAAATTGTAAGCCAAGTGCCAATAGAAAAACGATGCCTAGGCTAATCACATCAAAAGCCCTTTCTGCAACAATGGTTCCCACAATTTTCTCCGCAGGTACATGCTCATACTTGGCTAGTAAAGTACATTTGAGTACTTCTCCAAGTCGGGGGATGGCAAGATTCGCTAGATAACCAATTAGCACAGCAAGATAGGTATTTGCAATACTTGGTCGATAGCCTAAAGGTTCCATAATCAAGCGCCATCTTAATGCGCGTAAAAAATGAGAAAGACCAAGAATTATAAAGACAGGGAATACGATCCAAAGTTTTGATTGCTTTAGGGCAAGGGTGAATTTTGTCCATTCTTCGGCCGGAATTTGATGTAAACTCCACCATATCAAAGTGATACCTAGAAGAAAAAAGAACCCGATTTTAAGAAACTTTCCCATTTTTGTACCGTTTCAGTTGCTCCGCAATTTACAACCAAATGTCTAGAATACCCTTGAGAAAGCGGTAATAATTGGCCTTTTTTAGGGTTTTAAAAAAGTCCTTTAAAATCCGTATCTTCGCCAACCCGTAGAGGTTACTTAGTTAAACTATAAAAGGAATGTCAGAAAAAAAACGCATCTTATACATTGCTA
>JBIKJM010000024.1:0-9797 GCA_044360985.1 Sediminibacterium sp.
ATATGGAAGCCCTGCTTGCGAAGGATGATTTTGCTGGTTTAGGAACCTTGATTCAAACAAATAAAATACAGTGTAGTGTAAGTGGCACAAGCAACTGGACAGAGATTCGTCAATTCAATTTGATGTTCTCTACCGAATTAGGTTCAGTAGCAGAAGATGCCAATACCATTTATTTAAGACCAGAAACTGCGCAAGGTATTTTTGTTAATTTTTTAAATGTGCAAAAAACGGCAAGGATGAAAATTCCTTTTGGCATTGCACAAACAGGGAAGGCCTTTAGAAATGAAATTGTGGCCCGTCAATTTATATTTAGAATGCGTGAGTTTGAACAAATGGAAATGCAATTTTTTGTAAAGCCAGGTACTCAAAAAGAGTGGTATGAGCATTGGAAAAATGAGCGCATGAATTGGCATTTAAGTTTGGGTATTGCAGCAGATAAATACCGTTTTCATGACCATATTAAATTAGCCCATTACGCAGATGCCGCTTTAGATATTGAGTATGAATTTCCATTTGGATTTAAAGAAGTAGAAGGAATTCACTCAAGAACAGATTATGATTTAACTCGTCATCAGGAATTCAGTAAAAAGAAATTGCAATATTTTGATACAGAAATCAATCAGCATTATGTGCCTTATGTGATTGAAACTTCGATTGGTTTAGATAGAATGTTTTTATTGATTTTATCTAATTCCTATGAAGAAGAAACCATTCAAAAAGATGATGGCACTACCGATTCAAGAGTTGTCTTGCATTTACCTACAAAATTGGCGCCATTAAAATTAGCTGTATTACCATTGACTAAAAAAGATGGACTTCCTGAATTAGCTAAAGCTTTAATGGACGAATGTAAGCCTTCTTTCCATTGCTTTTATGAAGAAAAAGATGCGATTGGAAAGCGTTATAGAAGACAGGATGCAATAGGAACGCCATTCTGTGTGACCATCGATCATCAAACTAAAGAAGACAATACAGTTACAATTCGTTTTAGAGATAGCATGCAACAGGAAAGAATTCCAATGAGTGAAGTCAAAGCTTTAGTACTAAAACATATTGCTTAAGTCATAACGTATTAAAAAGCGCCCAGATGTATTTCACTTGGGCGCTTTTTTTATCCGTACAATTCAAAATGAATTTGAGTTTTTGGGATGCCTAAATCAGTTAAGGTAGCTCTTGCTTCGTCCACCATATTTTTCCAGCCACAGATATAAAAATGGGCATCTTTGCTAGCACCTGATGCTAATAATTTTTTATACGTGGCATGAACATAGCCTAGGTTTGCGCCTTCACGCATTTCGGTTTCTCTAGAAAAGCTTGGATGGTAATAAAATTCAGGTTCTGCAGCTTCTAGAGCTTTCAATTCTTCACCATACAAGCAATCTGTAAATTGTCTGCATCCAAATAATAAATGCATGCTATGGTGCGGTGTTTTCTTTTGATGGATGTCTATTAGCATGGATCTAAATGGTGCAACGCCTGTTCCAGTGCAAATAAAATACAAATCGGTGCTGATTTCTTTTGGTAAAACAAAAACACCTTGTGGTCCTCTCATTAAAAGGGTCGTGCCAACAGTGACTTCGTTGAATAAATAAGTAGTACCCAAACCTCCATCTAAATGTACAATCACCAATTCAAATTCATTGTTATTGCTTGGCGCAGAAGCAATGGAATAACTTCTCCATCGCTTATTTTTTTGCTCGTGGATGGGCAGGTCTAATGTTACAAACTGTCCTGGCGTAAAATCAAATACTTGGCCGCTTGTCAATGCCATAAAGAAACGTTTTGTGGTAGGCGTTTCTTGTACAATTTTGGTAACGACCGCATCCTGCCAAGGTTGTAACATATTAATTAATTATTGGTGACGAATACACTTTGAACATACACTTTATTATTCGCAAATACTTTAATATAATAAATACCAGTAGATAATGTCGGTACCTGAACTGGTTGAGCAGTAACCTGGTTGTTTAATTTGTCTTTTTGGAAAACTATTTGACCACTGCTATTCATGATACTTAGTCCAATGGCATTGGTCTTGACATTGTTAAATTGAATATAAAATTGATTACCTTTTATGATGTTTTCAATATAATCTGTTGAAACTATTTTCAATCCAATCTCTTTTGTTGGTGCTTGTGGTATATTAGTAATTAAAACCAATTTATTTTCTGAAATATTGTTACAAGTTCCAGTTGCGGTACTAACTCTATACATTGCACTTTTAGGCACTTTCAATCCTCTATTTGTTCCACCTGAAATGGCTTCTTCATTCATATACCATTGATAGCTATTTGCTTCGGTAGTAATTAAACTATCTATTCCTATTTGTGTTATGACAGGTTTTATCGCAATTTTAACAGGAATTTTAGTCAATGCTTTTTCATATTGAGGTGTGCTAATTTGCATGTTATAAAAGAAGAAATAAAACTTTTCAAAACTTGTACCTGCCCAGTTGCCAGTGATACTTGCAAGTGCGGTTGGGCCAAATGGATGATTGGTGGTGGGGATCAAATTATTTCTAAATATAGTGGCACTATCTAAACATCGGGCAATTAAAACATAGGTACCAGCTTGTGTTATGTTCATATTGATCGCATATACTCTTCCTGTATCACCAACTACAAATGGGGTAGGTGCGCCTGATGCAGCAATGCCTGTTGCAGGAGTCGGTGAAGGACTACTTGCGCCCACATGTAAAATCGCTTTTTGTAAAGAGAAAAAGGAGGAATAACTGGAATCTGTAAATACACTAATTTGCCTTAATTCCAGTTCAATTTTACCTGCATAGCCAGTGTACAATTTTGCTGTCTCTAATTTTATGGGCCCAGTAGTATTGAATCGAATGTATTCACCTTGGACATATTTACCAGGAGTAGCACTTTGGGTGTTCCAGTTGTTATAACCACCTGTATTACTCAAAGTGGTATTATCTTTAGGTCCAATGAACCCATCCCATCCTCTTCCTACATAAAGATTTTCTAGATTAGTTGATGTGCTGGTTATAGCTGCATTTGCAATAGGCTTACTCAAATCATTGTTCTTGTCATACCATAAATACTGCTCATTACTATTGGAATTGCTAACTAACATTTGAACAATACCATTACAATTTGTTGCAGATGCTGTAATTACTGGTTTTGGGCTAGCACTCATAATGGTTGCAGTCATTGAATTATTGCCTGTCTGTTGGTCATTGGCAAGATTTGTAGTGGCCTTTATAGTATAAGTCTGACTTAATTCAATTGAAATAGGTTTTTGAAATGTATAGGACATAATTTCTGATCCATACAATCTACCTGTAAATGTTTCTGTAATATTTAAAATAGTTTCATTGCCTTTTTTTACTTCAAGGGTAATTGGAATATTGGTTAATTTATTTGTTCCATTATTTGCTACTTTAACTGTGACATACTGAACAGCTTTATCAGCAACACCACCAACCGGATTGGTGATTTCTAGCAATTGTAAATCAGTAGATGGATTCACTACTCTTAGCGTATAATCTTGGGTTTCACCAGCAGTATAAGGACCGCAATCAATCACATTTGACGCAGCAGTTGCTTCTGTTACAACCACACGAAGTTTGTTTAATTGGTTGACGATCAAATTGCCTGGTAAAGAAAAATTGGCGCTATAATCGCCATTTATTAATGCTGCACTTGTTTGTACTAGCTCATTGGCGTCAAACACCCCGTTATTATTATAATCAATAAATACTTTTACAAATCGATTGTTATTGGAAGCGTCCGCACTACTTATTTTCATAAATAATGAGACAGTACCATTGGCTTCACCATTGACAAACAATGCGCTATTATCAACATAATTGTCTGCAGTTGTTTTTGAGAATGTAATATTGTTTAATTGAATGCTATCAATCTTGGTGCCTGCAGTACTAGTTGCTGCTGAACTACAATAAGCCTTACCGCCAGCACCACTTATCATTAAAGAATAATTTTGTTGTCCTCTCTCAAGTGTCCCTTTATGTTTTACGGTAACTATATAATCGGTCCCGACTAAACTGGTATCTAATTCTACTTTTTCGACATTGTCAATACTATTGATTCCTCTGAATGCTGGATTGTCTGGGCTTGTTGGGCTTAAATTCCAGGTATTGAATGTTTTATTGCCCTGCGTAATCACTAAGTCCAAGTCATTGATTAGTTCTGGACTAACATCATTCAATAGACTGCTTGCACTACCTTTTACATCTGTCCAAACAATAGTGGCTTTTACAGGTCCGTTTCCAGATGCGGTGATTTTGTAGGACTTGCTTACTCCGTTAATTAGAGTGTCTTCATATATCAAATGAGGACTATTTGTACTATTGTTATTGGTGAATGCAGTATTTAAAACTTGAGCAGCTTCGGAAATATTTAGCAATCCCCAGCCAAATTTATAATCAGGACCAGGGTACAATCCTGCTTCATTCGCAGTATGAATTGCAAGCCCTTTCACAGTGGCTGATTTTAAAATCCTTGGCGCACCATTCAATGTAAAACGATGACTTAATTCTTGCAATAACAATAAACTCCCCGCAGCACCTGGGGCAGCCATAGAAGTGCCATTTTGGTAATCATAACTAGAATCATTTGTAGCAATAGGGGCGAATACCGAAACGCCATGCGCTACAATATCAGGTTTGATTCTGCCATCATCTGTTGGACCCCATGAACTAAAAGTACTCATCACCACATCTTCTTTTTTATTATATCCAGAGGGTATGCCAATGACTGCGCCAACTGTAAGGACATTTTTTGCATTTTTATCTGTTACTGTACTTCCATAGGAATCATTGCTACTAATGTCGGCAGGTCGATTACCTGCATTGATCATTATGCCTGATTCGTTTCTTCTCCAATAAGGCTGCCCTACATCAGGACCTTTATATGCCCTAGCTCTATTATTTCCTGCTGCAGCAACAATCAAATAGTTTGGGGCATTGTACGCAATTGAATCTTGAATTTGAGCATCTAAATCGTATACACCAAATCGATAATCTTCATTTTCATTCCATCTGCCATTAAATTCCCATCGATTGGCTGAGTCAGCATTTTGATCCCACCCAGCAACGGTTCCATAGGAGTGGTTGGAAATCAATAAACCATTTGCAGCAGCAGCAGCCATTTCTGACAGATCACTATTCCAATCGTAATCAAGGATTCCTTTTACGTTATAAGCCATCCCTTTAGATAAAGGATTTAATCCTTTACTCATCACAATGCCAGCCACATGTGTACTGTGGCTTACCACTTTTTTAGCGTTGTCTTTTTGTGTAATTCTACCTAATAATTCTTTATGCGTTAACAAAGGACTTCCTTCATCCCAAACGCCTAATTTATTGGTCATGTTATCATCTGATCCACTTAAGTTTAAATTAGATGTAGCACCAGGCCATACTTTATTAGCGTTGATTGTGATTGCTTGAACTGGATCTGTAAAGCTAATATAATATTTAGGCCATCCTTTGTCATCAACACCAATCAATTTTGCATTGTTTTGATTTTGAGAAGCATATTCTATCGGCCATCCTTTTTCTTTCGCTACTAGTACTGCCTTTGTAAATTTATTGCGTGCATCTAATGCTAGTTCTTTGGATGTCTGGAGTAAAACTTCTTTTTTTGTTACAGATTGCGCGTGTAAGTTATTCGCTATGAATATAAAAATAAGGGGTATTAAATGGCGTATTTTCATAAATCTAAATTTAAATCAAATCTTTGTAATTCAAACAAGTTGAACTATAAAAATGTAACTTTAAACAAACGGTATCCATGCGCAACCATCCATTCAAATCTATCCTCTTCCTTTGTTTAGCCCTTATGCTAATGGGGTTTTGTTTGCTTCCACAGGGTATCAGGGGTCATGTATTGATGGAAAACAATACGTCCATGCCATTGAAAGGTAGTTCTAAGCAGCAGGGGCGTCCAATTGCAACCGTTGTGTATATTTATGAAACAGCCAATGTCAATCAGTTGATTGGTCAAGAAGGTAATTATGCAAAAGGGATAGAGGCAAGATTGATTAAGCAGGTTCGATCAAATAATGCCGGACAATTTAAGATTCGGTTGACTCCTGGGAAATATAGCATTGTGCTGGGATATCAAGAGGGCATCTATATTCCTTTTTTTTCTGGAAATACAGGGGTGGCGTTTGTGGAAGTATCCAAGCATCAATACCAAGAAATTGATTTAAGGATCATCGCTTCATCCATTTATTGATTGTATCTTTGCGGACTGAACTATGAACGAGCAATCATTGTTTGATCGGTATGATGCATCCCCCCTACTAAAAAAAATAGTAGACGGGATTGCTATGTCTAATTTAGCCAATACCCCATTTCAGGTGCACTTACAAAACCTGAACGGATCCTCTCCAGCATTTATTTTAAAACATATTTTCACACATCCTGAAACTGCAACATTCAATCATGTGGTTGTATTAAATGATGCAGAAGAAGCCGCTTATTTTTATAATTCTATAGAAAGTATCACTGGCGCGATGGACTTATTTTATTTCCCATCTTCATTTAAAACAAGTCAAAATTTTAGTTGGTTGAATCCTTCACATGTGATGTTGAGAACGGAGGCCTTGACTAAATTATCAATGGGAGGCAATAAGAAAATTGTAGTGACTTATCCTGAGGCATTCTTTGAAAAAGTGATCATGCCTAAAACCTTGCAAGACAATATCATACAGATAAAGACCAATGATACACTTGGGTTGGATGCCTTGATGGAAAGGCTTATTCAGTATGGATTTGAGCGAACTGATTTTGTATACGAGCCTGGACAATTTGCTTTAAGAGGCGGTATTTTTGATATCTATTCATTTGGCAATGAAAAGCCCTATCGCGTAGAACTATTTGGCGAAGAAGTGGACAGTATTCGTTTATTTGATCCAGCAACACAATTGAGTGAAAGAAAATTATTGCAGGTCAATATTATTCCCAATGTGACGACCCAGTTTGAGGATACGATCAAAATTCCATTCATGGAATTTGTTGCAGAAAATACAGTTGTGTGGTTAAAGGATTGGACTTTAATTGAGCAAAAAGGACATGATCAAATAGAAGCATTGGAAGCATTTTTATTGCATGCGCCTATCGTTAAAGTGACAGATGATTTAGATGCGCATAAGAAAAACACGGACAAAGATGATTTTGTTCCTGTAGATGCTGTTGTTGAACAAGTCTTAAAGAGACCCATTATTGAATGGGGGTTTCATGCCAATTTAACGAAGCAGAAAATAGCTTTTAGCACACAGGTACAACCAACTTTCAATAGACAGTTTCAATATTTAATTGCCAATTTACAAGAATTTGAAAAGAAAGGGTATGACCTATTTTTATTCGCCGAACAAGCCAAGCAATTAGAACGTTTACATGCTATTTTCACTGATTTAAAAACTGAAATCCAGTTTACCCCAATCGTGAAAAATATTCATGAAGGGTTTATCGACCATGATCATAAAATGGTTTGTTATACAGACCATCAAATTTTCCAGCGCTATCATAAATACAAAGTCAAGCAAGCCTATAGTAAAAACAAGGCTATCACACTGCGTACATTGAGTGACTTGCATCCTGGCGATTATGTGACCCATATAGATCATGGAGTCGGCGTATATAGTGGATTACAGAAAATCGAAGTGAATGGCATGATGCAGGAAGCGGTGAGGATTATTTATAAGGATAGTGATATTTTATATGTCAATATCAACTCACTTCACAAGGTATCAAAATATACGGGCAAGGAAGGTACACCACCAAAAGTGAATAAATTAGGATCCGATGCTTGGGTAAAATTAAAAGATAAGACCAAGGCAAAAGTAAAAGCCATTGCTTTTGATTTAATTAAATTATACGCACAAAGAAAAGCCCAAACTGGATTTGCATTTACCCCAGATAATTATATGATGCATGAATTAGAAGCATCCTTTATTTATGAAGACACGATCGATCAAGCAAAAGCAATAGCAGATGTAAAAAAAGATATGGAAGCGCCAGCCCCTATGGATCGACTGGTCTGCGGGGATGTTGGTTTTGGTAAAACCGAGGTCGCCATTCGTGCAGCATTCAAAGCTGCTATTGACGGGAAGCAAGTAGCAGTGTTGGTGCCCACCACCATTTTAGCATTTCAGCATTTTAAAACTTTTAAAGAAAGACTTAAAGATTTTCCAATAGAAATTGATTATTTAAATCGATTCAAATCAGCAGCGCAGAAAAAGGAAACCATTGCCAAAGTGAAGGAAGGTAAAATTGATATATTGGTAGGAACGCATGGTATTCTAGGGAAGGAGGTGCATTTTAAAGACCTTGGTTTAATGGTGATTGATGAGGAACAAAAATTTGGGGTAGGCCATAAAGAAAAATTAAAGACATTAAGAACCAATGTAGATTGCTTGACCTTGACTGCCACGCCCATACCAAGAACCCTCCATTTTAGTTTAATGGGTGCAAGGGATTTAAGCATTATCAATACACCTCCAGCCAATAGGCAACCTATTCATACCGAGGTGCAAGTGTTTCATGAGGATATCATTCGAGAATCCATCTACTTTGAAACAGAAAGAGGTGGACAGGTTTTTTTCATCCATAACAGAGTGCAAGGTTTAGCAGAAATGTGTGCAATGATTCAAAAGCTATGTCCCGATTTAAGTATTGGATTTGCACATGGGCAATTAGAAGGGCACCAACTCGAAGAAAAAATATTTGATTTTATAGAACGTAGGTATGATGTGTTGGTTTGTACCAATATTGTAGAGAGTGGGGTAGATATTCCAAATGTAAATACCATCATCATCAACAATGCACATCAATTTGGATTGAGTGATTTACACCAATTAAGAGGCAGGGTAGGACGAAGTAATAAAAAAGCATTTTGTTATTTATTGGCGCCACCAATGAGCACTTTACCAGATGATTCACGCAAACGATTACAAACTTTAGAACAGTTTAGTGAGTTGGGTTCTGGTTTTCAAATTGCCATGCGTGATTTGGATATTCGAGGTGCAGGTAATTTATTAGGAGGTGAACAAAGTGGGTTCATGGCGGAGATTGGATTTGAAATGTACCAAAAAATATTAGCAGAAGCAGTGCGTGAATTAAAGCGTTCCGATTTCAAAGATTTATTTGTAGAAGAAATTAGCAAACAGGATGATTTTGTGCAAGACTGTACCATTGATACGGACTTAGAGATCATGCTACCAGATAATTATGTAGAAAGTATTGGAGAAAGGCTTTCATTGTATACTAGATTGGATCAATCAGAAGATGATGCAGCATTAGAAGCCATGAAAATAGAATTAATAGATCGTTTTGGGCCCATGCCTAAACAAGTTGCTTCCTTGTTTACGACCATCCAGTCAAGACGCCTCGCGATTGGATTGGGTTTTGAAAAAATGACTTTGAAGGAGGAGACTTTAAGATGCTTCTTTATCAATCGTCCAGATTCTCCTTATTATGAAAGCGCCATTTTTAAAGGCTTATTAAGCTATACACAAACTGCTATGAACAATGCGCATTTTAAGCAAGTAGGGAAAACCTTTATTTTAATCATTAAGGATATCAAGAGTATGGAGCATTGCTTTGCCACACTGACAAAAATTCACCACGGAGTGGTAGGGATAGAAGCATAAAAAAGCCCACTCCAAAGAGCAGGCTTTCAATTAGCTTGTAAGAAGGTCTTAGAAACCTTTTTTTGCTACACCATCAGCGATTGCTTTTAAAGCATTTGTTTCGCTCATGATAGCTGCCATTTTATTTCCTTTACCATCGTGACCGCCAGCCATATAACCGC
>JBIKJM010000194.1:0-3042 GCA_044360985.1 Sediminibacterium sp.
TTGTCCTTATTAATATCTATAATTCTAGCAGTAAACGCACTGCCAGCAACCCCTGAGACCATATCTCCAAAACCATTATTTGCCTTATTCCCAAAATTATTAAGATCACCTACAAATGTTACATGCTTATCAACCGTGAAAAACGGGAAATCTTTAATCCCCCAATAAATATACGCAAACTGATTGCTAACAATCACTAAATCAGGAATGCCATCTTCGTTTAAATCCCCAACATCTCCGTGCTCCTTTTTCCAAATTGGGAATTCTTTTTCGCTTGTTTCAATTTGCTTTAAATCATACCCACCCTTGCCGTCACTTAGTACAATTCTTATTGGTTCATCTGGAGAATTTGGAATGCCTTCGTCCCCATTGTCATATATCACTAAATCAACAAAATTATCTCCATTTAAATAAATAGGAATACAGGTATGTCTGTTCCCGCCAAATGTTTTGAATGATTTATCGTTTAATAATGTGGTATCATAAAAATTTTTCTTAATTGGATCCCACATCAAAAATGCAAACGAACTACCATTACCTGCATAAGCACCGCCAGCATTAAAAACGTCTATCCAACCATCATTATTAAAATCACCAGCTGTAATAGCTTGCAAAGCACCGCCCCAGAAATTTTGTTCTACTGCAAATTTATTTGAAGCTAAAGGTTTTTGAAAAACATTGATGATTAAATCCATCATTACACCACTGTTTCTCCAGTAATCTCTTCCAAAATCTTTTTGTTTAGATAATGCAAGTGCAACTTGATCAACTTTATACCCCATGAATCTACCTAGAAAATTATTTACAACTGTGATAGTTTTACTTGAAATATTTGTTGCACTGGATTTTGATGTTACACTAATGGATATACTATAATTACCTGATTTTTTTAATCCTGGTATATTCAAATTCAAATTTGCAATAGATACACTTGTATCTAGTTTGTAGACCTGCTTTGAACTGTCTGTCCATATTGCTGTGATTGAATATACAATTCCTGCATTTGGTATTTTTGAGCTAACATTGATAACCAGAGGTAAAGTATCAGCTACATTGTATATTCCAGTATCAAGATTAGTTGTGAACTTGATTGTTTCCTCTAGGTTCTGCGATGAATCCTTTTTAGTTTCAGTTTTAGTACAAGACAATAAGCATAAAAAACCCACCGAAAGAAGTAGTATTCTCATAAATAAAATTTAAACAATCTTTTTTTGGGGGGATATTCAAATATATGGTTTATATATATTTAATTGCCAAGCAAGTAGGGACGATAACAGAACACAAAAAAAGCCCAATATGGGCTCAAATTTAGCTATTTATATAGTTCCTAATTGTAACTACTAGTTATTGAACAATTAAAATGAAAAAATTAACCAATACTTAATAATCCAGTTACTAAAATCTTTTTCATAATTGTTTTAATTTGATGAATGTATATGTAATATAGATAATATTATTAATATATTTATTTTTTTATATCTTACCTCTTTTAACTCATTTTCTTGATAATCTGGCAGAGAACTTGGCAGGATGGTATTATTTGAAGTATTTGACTTTTAAACTTTTAGCATATGGGTCAAACTGAAAAAAATCCTTTTCAATAAACTTATTACCACTCCTAATAAAGACAGTTTTATTTTTAATTTCATTTGTAGGACTAGTATAAGGGTCCATTCCAGTATCAGAATAAGTAATGTCTTTTTTACCATCTCCGTCAAAATCATAATAAATTAGTTTGTTTCGGTAATTACCTTTTTTTGTACCTGAGGCGTATTCTATCCAACTAATATCTCTTATGAATGATCCATCTTTTTGATGTATGTAAGTATCTATTGCCCAATCTAAATGATTAGTTGCACTGATATTTATAAAATCATTGAGTCCATCTTCATTTATATCATCAACAATATAGTCAAAAACGTTCATTGAGTTTGTCGATGTTGTTGGATATGGGACAGTTATTTTATTTGTTAAGACTTTACCTTTACCGTCATTTATAAATAGTTGGTTTTCGATATTCGTTCCAATCATGACATCATTTATGCCATCTTTATTTATATCTTTTATTTTACAATAGAATGGCAAATCATTTCTCTGCGAGACTATAAAATCTTTGTTTGTGAAATAAGGGAAAGTAGAGATACCCCAAAAAATATAAACTCTTGGATTTGCCATAATCAATAAATCAGGAATTTTATCCCCATTTAAGTCTTCTACTGATCCATGTTCATAAACAACTGCTTCATTTGGTAAAGGAGGCTGTAAAACTAATTCGGTTAAATCATACCCCCCTTTCCCATCACTCAAGCAAACCGTAATTGGTTCAATTCTATTTTTTGGTGAAGATTCATCTTGGTGACCAAAAATGACTAAATCAACATAATTGTCTTCATTCAAATATATCGGTGAAACTTTAGTCGGAGCACCAATAAAATTTGTTTTATTGTTTATTAAATTTTTCTCCTCAAATATTTTTGTCGTTGAATTCCAGATTAAAAAACTTAATCTAGATTTTTGCCCTCCAAATGCACTGCCTGCATTAAAAACATCAATATAGCCATCATTATTAAAATCACCATTGCAAATTGCTTGAGTCCATGCACAATATGCGTCACCTTGAGGAAGTGCAAATACTTCATAATTCTTCTGAAATACACCAATCATTAAATCGCTTAATACCGGTGTATTTTCCCAATATTCGGTTCCAATTTGTTTAGCGTTTGTTGCTACTTTATACCCCATAAATCTACCTAGAAAATTATTTATAACTGTGATATTTTTATTTGAATTATTTGTTGCATTG
Source organism: Sediminibacterium sp. (assembly GCA_044360985.1). GTDB lineage: Bacteria > Bacteroidota > Bacteroidia > Chitinophagales > Chitinophagaceae > Sediminibacterium. Next base: position 2,804 of record JBIKJM010000194.1, read on the forward strand.
GATTTTGAAGTTACACTAATAGATATACTATAATTACCTGATTTTTTTAATCCTGGTATATTCAAATTCAAATTTGCAATAGATACACTTGTATCTAGTTTGTAGACCTGCTTTGAACTGTCTGTCCATATTGCTGTGATTGAATATACAATTCCTGCATTTGGTATTTTTGAGCTAACATTGATAACCAGAGGTAAAGTATCAGCTACATTGTATATTCCAGTATCAAGATTAGTTGT
>JBIKJM010000195.1:0-3032 GCA_044360985.1 Sediminibacterium sp.
AATGGCCACCAATTTAGGGTAGGTTCTTCCAATCTCTTTTAATGTTTGCTTTAGATCTTCCCAAGTTGCATCTTCTACTTTATTGGTCAAAATACGAACAGTACCAATATTGAATGATTTTTGAAATGCGACTGCAGACTTATGAAATAGGGTTACTTCTGTACTTCCACCACCAACGTCAATGTATAAATAGCTCTTATTTGTGTCTAATAGTTCGGCGATATGGTTTTCATAAATAATTTCAGCTTCTAAATCACCTGATATGACTTCTACTTTTATACCAGTTTCTGCTTTAATTTCTCTGATGATTTCCTTTGAATTGCTAGCGTCCCTCATAGCACTCGTTGCGCAAGCAATATAATGGTCCACTTCATATACTTTCATTAAGGCGCTAAATGCATTAATGGTATTTATGAGCATCTTTTTTTTCTTAAATCCTATAGAGCCTTTTTCAAATACATCAAAGCCCAGTCTAAGTGGAATGCGAATTAGATTTAATTTATTAAACTCTATTTCTTTATCATGCTTAACGACTTCAGATATTAGTAACCTTGCAGCGTTACTGCCAATATCAATTGCTGCTAAAATCAATTTATTTTATCTTTTACCTTTTAAAAATTTGTAAGTCTCCTCCTGAGATTTAAAAGAAGTTGCTTTGGCCGAAGGTACATATTTATTACTTAAATCTATATCTAAGATTCTTGCTTTTTGATTGTCTTTTAATTGAATATGAATCATGTCAATTAATTCTTTTTTAATCACTGGATCAATAATTGGAACTGCAACTTCGATTCTATGGTCCAAATTCCTAACCATCCAGTCTGCACTAGAAATAAATACTTTTTGATTGCCTTTATTATTAAAAATAATCACCCTTGCGTGTTCTAAATACTGGTCTACAATACTAATTGAATTGATTTTGCCTGCATTTTTTTCATTCACATTCTTAAGTGTTAGTATGCCTCTAATAATCAAATTCACTTTTACACCAGCCTTAACTGCCTTATATAATGCGTCTAACAGAATGGTATCAGTCAATGAATTTAATTTAACTGTAATGGAAGCGACATAACCTTTTTTTGCTATTTGAATCTCTTTTTCTATCAAGTCCAATAAGGCAGAACGCATATTAATTGGTGAAATCAACAAATTTCTCATTTTAACAATTGGCTTATCACCTAATTGCCAATTTCCTAAATAGTTAAAAATTCTATTTGCTTCGTTCATTAAAGTCACATTCTTGGTCATCAAACAATGATCGGCATATATTTTTGCAGTCTTCTCATTTAAGTTACCTGTGCTAATGAATCCATACTGTACAAGCTTGTTTTTCACTCTTTTCTGAATCACACATAGTTTTGCATGCACTTTCATATTCGGTATACCTACAAGCACGGTAATGCCTTCTTCCTCCATGATGGCTTTCCACTCTAAATTTGCCTCTTCATCAAATCTTGCTTTTAATTCCAAAAACACCGTCACCTTCTTACCATTTCTAGCAGCATTGATCAATGCATTGATCACTTTTGAGTTGAATGCTAATCGATAGGCAGTGATTTTTATAGAGATCACAGTATCATCCATCGCAGCTTCACGAAGCATATCTATCACAGGATCGTAAGCATGGTAGGGAAAATGCAACATGATATCCTTTTGCATGATCAAATCAAAAACCATTACTTTTTTCTTAAACGCAGGATGGATAAACGGCCTTGGTCTGTTATAATTTGGTTCTTTTATGACATTTGGAAAATCCATAAAATGCCTGAAATTATGAATATGACCTCCTGGAATAATGCTACTTTTTCGGTTCAAACCTAATTTCTTAATCAAAAATTCTAGCATTTCTGGATTCATATCTTTTTCATAAACAAATCTTACTGGCTTTCCTTTTCTTCTGTTTTTAATCCCTTTTGAAATTTTATCAATAAAATTCAAACCTACTTCCTGATCTAAATCAATCTCAGCATCTTTTGTAATTTTAAATACATGCGCATCAAACTGATTGAATTTAAAATGAGAGAAGATGATTGGTAAATTAAATTCAATTAAATCCTCCAATAGCATGATGGTTGTAAATCCAGCTTTAGATGGCAAAATGATGAACCTGCCCACAGATCTAGACGGCACTTCGATTAAGGCAAATTTTTGTTGGTAGGCATCATTTTTATTACCCATAACAATTGCCAAATACAAGCTCTTGTCTCTTAAATAAGGCAATTGAGGAAGATTCTCAATCATTAAAGGGATGATATCATGTCTTACTTCGTTGTCAAAATAGGTTTTTACAAATTCCTTTTGTTCTGCATTCAATTGCTTGTTGTCAACTATCAAGATTTTGTTCGCCTTCAACTCTTTTAAGATATTCTGCCAGATTCTGCTAAATTCATTTTGCTGTCTTAAAACGACTCTTTGGATCTCATCTAAAATCACTTGTGGTGAATCGATGATGTCAATATTTACGCGCTTCTTTTTATCTATCAATTCCACCATTCTTTTTAATGTCGCCACGCGTACTCTAAAAAACTCATCTAAATTATTAGAGAAAATGCCTAAGAATCTTATTCTTTCTTGTAATGGGACAGTAATATCGTTTGCCTCTTGTAATACGCGAGCATTAAAACTGAGCCAGCTAATATCTCTAGGAATATGCTTTTGTTTCATAAAGACTTGATTAATAGTTGGTAAATCTACAATATATGTATTTTTCATGGACTTGCTTAACAAAAAGTTAATATTAAAATAATAATTAGGACACAATTTGTTTACACAGAACAACGTATTTTGTTTAAACAAGCCATCATGAACAAACGCCCATTGGATGTATGTGTAATTAGTGATATTCATTTAGGCACATTTGGATGTCAAGCACAAGAAGTACTCAATTACTTAAAAAGCATCGAACCAAAGACCTTGATTTTAAACGGCGATATCATTGATATCTGGCAGTTTAACAAGCGTTATTTTCCTGCAAGTCATATGGCAGTCATCAAGCGTATTTTTAGTATGGCTAGTAAAGGCACCAGAGTGGT
>JBIKJM010000025.1:0-9699 GCA_044360985.1 Sediminibacterium sp.
ATACAGCCCTACCAATAAACTAACATGGGCACTTATCAAAAGGATTTTACTTGTCTTTAACGCATCCTTTTGAGTGAACAACTTATAAATGCTTAAGATTAAGGCGATTAAAACCACCCATCTTAAAGTGTTGTGTAAATGTAAAAGTCCTGTATACATAGGTTGTTATTTGTAGCTAAAGTAATCAAAAAAAGCTAAAATACTTAATACACCCAGTCTGCCACAAATAAATTGGTATCCCTTGTGCCTTTATTATTCCTATTAGACGCAAAGATGATTTTTTTTCCATCTGGGCTAAACATTGGGAAAGCATCAAAACCTTTATCTCGACTTATTTTTACAAGGCCAGACCCATCTAGGTTGATCAAGTACATGTTAAAAGGGAACCCTCTCTTGTATTCATGATTGCTGCAAAAGATGATCTGTTTTCCGTCAGGCGTAAAATTAGGGGCCCAATTGGCTTGCCCTAGGTTCGTAATTTGCTTGGCATCTGACCCATCCACATTCGCAACAAACACTTCCATATTGGTCGGTGCCACCAAACCTTCCTTCAAAAGACTGCTATATTCTGCAATTTCTGCTTCAGTTTTTGGACGACTTGCTCTCCACACAATCTTTTTACCATCTGGACTAAACCATGCACCACCGTCATAACCTAATGTATTGGTGACCTTTTTTTCCTTACCTGAAGCAATATCCATTACGTATAAATCTAAATCCCCGTCCTTATCACTACAATAAATCATCTTCTTTCCATCATAGGATAAAGTGGCTTCTGCATCATACCCTTTTGCAGTGGTTAATTTTTTTATGACTGTGCCATTGGTGTCCGCCATAAAAATGTCATAGGTATTGTACAAAGGCCAAATATATTTGTTGCCATATTTTGCGCGATCTACTGGCGCAGGGCAGTCTGCACTACCCTCATGTGTGGAGGCGTAAATAATGTGTTTCCCGTCTTTCATGAAATAGGCGCATGTGGTCCTTCCCTTTCCTGTACTCACTAATTTATATTTAAAAGGATCTACTGCATTCAATGGTAGGTTCCCCATAAAAATTTGATCACAAACAATCCCTTCTTTAGGATTGGTCTTTTGAAAAATAATTTGCTTACTGTCAAAACTCCAATAAGCTTCTGCATTGTCCCCTCCAAATGTCAATTGTTGTACATTTTTAAAATGCGTTTCGCCTTCAAATTGTACCGTGTCTTGCTGTGCTATCACACTAAATCCAAAAAATAAGGCTGGTAAGACGATGATGAATTTTTTCATATTGATTTCAATTGGCCGCAAAAATAGCGTTAATCATCAAAGACTAGGATCCAAACATTAAGAAACAAGTAAATTGGAATATTTTTTGACGAAAAAATGACAGTTCCCTAAAAAAATAAGAACTTTGAACAAATACAAGATATGGCCATTATTGCTCCTTCCCTTTTAGCAGCTGATTTTTTAGAACTAGGAAAAGCATGTACGATGCTCAATGCTTCTGAAGCTGAATGGTTTCACTTAGATGTGATGGATGGTGTTTTTGTTCCAAATATTAGTTATGGTTTACCCATCATAGAACAAATTAAAAAAACAACTACTAAGGAAATGGATGTGCACTTAATGATTGTGCAACCAGAAAAATATATTACTGCATTTAAACAAGCAGGAGCAACCATCTTAACAGTGCATTACGAAGCCTGTCCTCATTTACATAGTACTTTACAACAAATTAAAGCGCAGGGCATGAAAGCTGGTGTAGCATTGAATCCGCATACACCAATAGAAGTTTTGAAAGACCTAATTTTTGACATAGATGTGGTATGCATCATGAGTGTGAACCCCGGTTTTGGAGGACAAAAATTCATCGAACATACCTACGAAAAAGTAAAAGCTTTAAAGCAATTGATCGTTCAACATAACGCATCTACCTTAATTGAAATTGATGGTGGCGTTACTTTAGAGAACGCCTCAAAATTAGTTGCCGCCGGCGCTGATGTTTTAGTAGCAGGGACCACTGTATTTAAAGCACCCGATCCCATTCAAATGATTGCTAGTTTAAGTAATTGTTAAGCCCCAATTCCCACAAGCAGTAATCCACATAGTGTGCAAATGTTTGACTTGTTTTATGCATAGCTGTATGTTAAATTGTGTTAGGTAGAAATAACCCTTCTCCTTCACCTCTAAAAACTACTACATTGACTGAAACCATCATCAACCTAGAATCTGTTAATCCAATTGATTTTTTTGGTGTTAACAATAACAAATTTGATCTTTTAAAAAAGAAATTCCCACTCCTTAAAATTTTATCACGTGGCACCCAAATTAAACTAAGTGGTGCTCCAGAACAAATTGATATTGCAAAAGAAAAAATTGAGTTAGTTATTCAATACATGCAACGCAATGGCCATTTAAGTGAAAATTATTTTGAACAAATATTAGGTGGCGATGATGCCGAAGTGATAGATAATTTTGTCGACCAAAATCCAAATGAAATATTAGTCTTAGGACCTAATGGAAAAACAGTAAGAGCGAGAACTGCCAATCAAAAAAAGATGGTAACCTCGGCAGATAAAAATGATATTGTATTTGCTATTGGACCCGCAGGTACAGGTAAAACCTATACTGCAGTTGCCTTAGCCGTTCGTGCATTAAAAAATAAATTAGTTAAAAAAATAATTCTTACGCGACCTGCTGTGGAGGCTGGAGAAAGTTTAGGTTTTTTACCTGGGGACTTAAAAGAAAAAATTGATCCCTATTTACGTCCTTTATATGATGCGTTGGATGACATGATTCCTGCAGATAAATTAGCGTATTATATGTCTTCTAGAACCATTGAAATTGCGCCACTAGCTTACATGCGTGGACGTACCTTGGACAATGCATTTATTATTTTAGATGAATCACAAAACGCAAACGATTTACAAATTAAAATGTTTTTGACGCGTATTGGTTCCAATGCAAAAGCGATTATTACAGGTGACCCTACTCAAGTAGATTTGCCACGTAATCAAAAGAGTGGTTTAGATAAAGCTGTCCGCATTTTACAAAACATAGAAGGTATTGCACATATCCAATTAGACGAGGAGGATGTTGTACGTCATAAATTGGTAAAAGCAATTATTAAAGCCTATGATAAAGAGCGTGAGAATGAAACTGAAAATTCCTATCATAGATAGCAATTTTTGAATCTAGGAATGAATATGGCTTAAAATTAGGTAATTATCATACAAATGATATATTTTTATAATATATAACCCATTGGAATATTAATTAATTGTAAATTGTTAATAAAAACACAAATTGATTGAAGGATTATTAGTTTCTTTGCATAACTAATTAAAACAAAAACTATGCTTAGTAAAAAATTACTACATTTTACAATCGCCATGCTGCTTTTGCCAGTTTTGACATTTGCTCAAAATACCACTGGTAGTATTAGTGGATCTGTAAAAGCTGATAATGGTGAAGTGCTTGTCGGTGCAACTATTTCTGTGTTACATATTCCTACTGGAACTGTGTACAATGCACAAACAAAAAAGTCTGGATTATTTGATGTAAGTAACGTACAACCGGGAGGTCCTTATGCCGTAACTGTATCTTATGTAAACTATCAATCAGACAAGAAAGAAGATATCTATGTTGCCTTAGGTGATGTGGTTAGATTAGATATTACATTATTTTCTAAAATTGAGAAACTTAAAGATGTAACTGTATCTACTACTAAAAGAGGTTCAGATTTATCTGTTAAGGGTGGTACACAAACCCTTATAGGTCGTGATAAAATAGACAATTTACCTACTGTAGGTAGAAACGTACAAGATTTCTTAAGATTCAGTCCAACTGCAAAATTTGTAAGTGGAAATGGTGATTTAACTGGTGTTTCTATCGCTGGTCAAAACAATCGTTTTAACTCTTTATACATTGATGGTGCTGTGAACAATGACCAATTTGGTTTGAGTGCAAGTGGTACCAATGGTGGACAAACAGGTGTTGGTCCAATTTCTATCGATGCGGTAGATCAATTCCAAGTGATGGTTTCTCCTTTTGATGCATCTATCGGTAACTTTACCGGTGGTGGTATCAACGCAACAACAAGAAGTGGAACAAATAAAATGACTGGAACAGTTTATTCATTCACACAGAACGAAAACCTAACAGGTAAAACACCTACAGGTCCTAAAGTAAAAGCTACAGAATTAAGCCCATTCACAGCAAAAACAGTTGGTGCTAGTGTGGGTGGTGCATTAATTAAAAACAAGTTATTCTACTTTGTTAACTTTGAATCTATTGAGAACGAAAGACCTCAAATTTTCCCGCTTAGTGGATATACAGGAACAACAAATAAAGCAGATATTGACAAATTAGTAGCATTTGTAAAAAAAGAATACAATTATGACATGGGTGCTTACGAAAGTAGTTCTAACACAACAAGTGCAAAAAGAATTGCGACGAAAATTGATTGGAATATCAATTCAATGAATAAATTCAGTTTATCTTATCGATACAACGAAACTAGCAATTTTTCTCCATCTGCTTCTAGCTCTACAAGAGTTAACTTCTTAAACGGCGGTATTTTATATCCAAATAAAACCAATTCATTGTCTGCAGAATTAAAAACTGCATTTAAGAACGGTTCTAGCAATAAAATGTTATTCACATACACAGATGTAGTGGATGATAGAAGTCAGATTGGATCTCCATTCCCTCGTGTAACCATAAATGATGGGGCTGGTAAAATTATTTTTGGATCTGAAGAATTCTCAACTTCAAACTTATTGAAGCAAACCAACTGGAACTTCTTAGACTTTTACAAATTCAATGTAAATAAGCATGCATTTACTGTGGGTGTGGATTATGAACTGAGTAAATCTTATAATGTATTTATACGTAATAATTTTGGTAATTACGTGTATAACACATTGAGTGATTTCATGAATAAAAACGCCCCACTTGAATATTACCGTTCTTTTTCTAATTTAGACAACACATATGGTGATTATACAAAAGCTGCTGCAAGCTTTTATACAGGAAGAGGAAGTGCTTTCATCAATGATGAAATCAGGTATTCAGATAACTTGACATTAAATTTTGGAATTAGGGCAGACTATACTGCATTTTTATCTAATCCAATAGAAGATAAATACTTCAATATAGCAACACCAAGAACTTATGATTTTAATGGTGCAAGATCTGGTTCTATACCAAATCCAAAAGTAGCTATCTCTCCAAGAATTGGATTTACCTACAAAATGCCAGAAGAAAATATCACCCTTCGTGGAGGATTGGGTATGTTCACAGGACGTATACCTTTAGTATGGCCAGGTGGGCTCTATAATAACAATGGACAATCAGTTGGCGGAATTGATATTAGAGGCGTAGATGCAATCGCACTAAATAAAATTCAATTTAGACCTGACCCATTTAAGCAATATACTCCTTCTGAGTTAGGCCAGACAACAAGCTCAGCTAGAGGTGAAATGAACTTAATTTCACAAAACTTTAAATTGCCTAAGTTATTCCGTGCTTCATTAGCTATGGATAAAAAATTAAAAGACAATTGGTCTATCACTGTTGAAGGTAGTATCAGTAAAAACATCAATGAAATCTATTACAGAAGATTGGACATCGCTCCACCAGTTGGACAACTTACTGGTCCTGACAATAGATTCATTTATAATAACGCAGCTCGAATTATTTGGCCTAGTTTTTATGATGTTAAAGTGACAACAAGTCCAAGATATATTGCTCCATATACTGGTGTTTTCTTACTAGAAAATCAACCGTTTAGAAGTCGTTCTGGATTTGCTTATAATTTTACAGCTTCTATTGACAAAGCATGGACAAATGGTTTCTCTTTCAATGCTTTCTATACTTATGGTGCTTCATTTGTAACGCATGAGCCAACATCAAGCCAAAATAGTTCTCAATGGAGAAATATGGAAGCTGTTAATGGAAGAAACTCTATTGGAAGAACTAGATCTGACTTTGATTTAGGACATCGTATAAGTGTATTTGCTGCTAAAAAAATCACTTATTCTAATGGTGCTCTTGCTACTACATTTAGCTTAGTCTACAATGGTCAATCAGGTAGTCCATTTAGTTATACTTATTCCAATGGTCCAATTAGAGATTGGAGTGGCACAGAATCAAATGACTTGATCTTTATCCCAACAGCTGCACAAATCAAAGGCATGAAATTTGAACAAGGTCTATATGATGCTGTTAAAAAAGAGTTCCCTAAAGGAGATTTCCCTTTAACAGAGGCTCAACAAGCAGCAGCACTTGAAGCTTATATTTCACAAGATAAATACTTAAGTAGCCGTAGAGGTCAATATGCTGAGAGAAATGGTGCAAGATTACCATTCACCAATATCATTGATGTGAAATTTGTTCAAGATTTCAATGTAAAGCTGTATAATAAAAAGTATCAATTCCAATTAACCTACGATATCTTTAATTTCACAAATATGTTGAATAGAGATTGGGGAAGAACTTACTTTATGAGTTTTGACAACTACTCTTTAATTAGATATCAAGGTGGCAACGGCTCAACTACACCAAGTTACAGCTTCGCTCCAGTTAGAAACAATACACCATGGGGTATTAGTTCTAGCACTACTCCTAGCTATAGTGCTCGTTGGACTAGTCAATTAGGTTTACGTTTCAAGTTCTAATTTTTTAGTTTAAAGATTTAAACTTTCGATTTATATCAATGCCCTCCAATATGGAGGGCATTTTTTTTGACTTAGATGATGTAACATCTTAAAATAATTTGTATTTTCAAGTTGTATGGGCCAAAATTTAGCACAGTTTACAATTGGGATTGAGGAAGAGTACATGGTTTTAGATCCTGCTTCTAAGGAATTAAAGAGCCATCAACAGGCTATTGTCAATGAGGGAGAGAAAACCTTAAAAGATAAGATCAAGGCGGAAATGCACCAGGCAGTGGTCGAAGTTGGAACAGGTATATGCCAAAATGTAGAAACTGCTTTTCAGGAAGTATTTGAACTAAGAACTTCTGTCGCTAAAATTGCAAGTGAATTAGGATATAGTATTGGCGCTTCGGGCACCCACCCTTTTAGTTTATGGGAAACCCAATTGATATCGGATCAAAGCAGGTATCAAGCCCTTTTAAACGAATTACAGCAAGCTGCAAGGAGCAATTTGATTTTTGGTCTACATGTACACATAGGCATGGAAGATCGCCGTATGGCCATTCATATTGTCAATACAGCCAGGTATTTTCTCCCACATATTTATGCATTGAGCACCAACTCCCCTTTTTGGGAGTCAAGTAATACAGGCTATAAATCATACCGCTCTAAAATTTTTGACAAATTTCCTAGAACAGGTATCCCCGATTATTTTGAAAGTATCGAGGCCTATGAAAGTTTTATTCAATTATTAATTAAGACCAATTGTATTGACAATGCAAAAAAAATATGGTGGGATTTAAGGGTACACCCCGTATACAACACCATTGAATTTAGGATTTGCGATGTGCCCATGACTGTGCAAGAAACAGCTACTATCGCTGCTCTATTTCAGGCTTTATGTGCTAAAATATATACACTCAGAAGACAGAATATCAATTTCATCAATTACCAACGGGCATTGATCAATGAAAATAAATGGCGTGCAAGCCGTTATGGAATTGATGGATTACTGATTGACTTTGGTAAAGAAAAAGAAGTGCCTGTAAAGGAGTTGATTGACGAATTGCTCGAATTTGTAGATGGTGTGGTGGATGATTTAGGAAGCAGAAAACATATTGAAAAAGTGCAAGACATTTTTACCAATGGTACTGGTGCAGACAGACAACTCAAAGTATTTAAAGAAACTGGAAGCTTTGTTGAAGTGGTAAAATATATTGAGGGAAGCTTCTTGCAAGGCTAGGGAATTTAATTTTACTAGTACTAGTTTATTCTCCTTTGTTTATTTTCCTTTGTTTATTCTGCTACTTTAAAATCAAACAGTGTAGCTGTAAATAGTCCACGTTCTCTCTTTTTAAAAACGACGTCCCAGTCGCCTTTGTACCTTAAAATTTTAGGCACCAACAATCCGTTAGGAGTGTAAGTCATTTCTACTTCCATTTGTACATTAAAATCATAGACGCCTGCTTTGTAGCTTAGAGAATAGTTACGACCTAAGACCTCGAGTGTGCTTGGATTAAACCAGGTGATCATTTGATCCACCACCACTCTGTCTTTTGCAAAGAAACCAAGATCTTCTTTGGGCTTGATCTCAAATACATAAGCCAATTTACCATGGTAGTCTACATAATCCAATCTATAATTATACAACTCATGCGCGTTGTCATCGTATAGATCTAATTTATTTCCAATCATGGGTATGCCAGGAATTTTTTCACCCGGATTAAAAAACAACATCTTCAATTGCTCCTTTGCTTTTTCAATGCCTGAGCCTTGAATGGTTCTTTTTTTCCCTTTTACAATATTGGTTTCTCCACAAATTTTTCCTTTTGTGAAAAATAAACTTGCATACAAAGAAGGTGTGACATAATTGTATTCTCCTTTACGGTCTCTTAATTTCCCGAATGTTTTTTCTTCCAACACATCCATTGTCCTGCAGCCCCCAATTCTATATTGACGTGTTCTGCTATCTAAGGAAGCCTCCATCCTTTGATTTTTATCATACATTTCGATATGATTGAAAGAGCTATAACCTATTGTCCTTAATGTTTTGAAGGCTTTATAAAAACTGGTATCCCGTTTTATTTTTTCTAAAATAGCTTTATAATCAAAATTATTCCTAACAATGGCATCTGTTAAAGTAAAAGATTGGTTTGCTACATTCAATGTGGTATCCTGCGCCCAAGAATGACCTACTAAGCTCATGCACATTAAAAATAGGAATGAACGCATGCTTATTTTATTTGAGTCATTTTATAATCCACTCTAACTTTACCTTTATGAATATCATTCAATTTACCCTGTAACATTTTCTTTCTAAGAGGCTTGATATAATCAATGAATAGCTTGCCCTCAATATGGTCATACTCATGTAAAATGATACGCGCTGTCATGCCATCAAAAGTGTCTGTATGTTCTACAAAATTTTCGTCCATGTATTTAATTGTCACTTTTTCGTGTCTTAAAACATCTTCTCTAATTTTTGGGATACTCAAACAGCCTTCATTGTACACCCATTCGTTGCCACTTAATTCAAGAATTTGTGCATTGATGAATACTCGTTTGATACCAGGTGAATCTGGATAGGCTGCATCCCCTGGTTCAGCGTTCTCAAATATTTGTTGGCTATCCATCACAAACAATCGAATACCACGGTTAATCTGAGGCGCCGCAAGGCCTACTCCATTGCTATCGTACATGGTTTCCCACATATCTTCAATCAACTTAGTCAAATTGGGATAATCCGCATTGATTGGGTCAGCGACTTTTCTTAATACAGCAGCACCATAGGCTACAATTGGTAAGGTCATAGTAGTTCAATTATGGGTGCAAAGTTACAATAAATAGGTCGTAAATAGATTCAGGTTTCCTAAGGCATTAGATCCTTGTTATTCAAGTATTCTTGAAGGAGGATGGTCGCAGCAATTAAATCTACATTCTGCTTCACCTGACGGTCTTTCTTTTTCATCCCCATTTCGATCATGGCCCTTACCGCAGTTTTTGAGCTAAATCGTTCATCCACCGTTTGAATGGGTATAGTAGGAAACTTTTCGGTG
>JBIKJM010000026.1:0-9685 GCA_044360985.1 Sediminibacterium sp.
TGGCCAATAAAATATCCTTCTTACGATTGGTTTTAATATTGTTTGCCAATAAATCAAAACTTAAACTATCCTTAGACTTGTATAAAGCATTGCCTCTAAATTCACCTAATCCAAGTGAGTCGTCAATAGCCATATCGTCAGCTATAAAAAAATAAGTACTATCGTCAATGGAGGAACGTTCATACAGAAACCCTTTTCTTGTACCTAGATTGTAATTACCATTCTTTGTTTTAATGATTCTTGAACCACTAATAATTTTTGTTGGGCTTATGAAATTAGCCAATTGTGAAAAGGTATTGTATTCTAATGTATCTGTAAAGATGCTATTTTCAGGGTCAATTAAAGAAACCTTATTTCTAAACAGTACATCTCTTGTAATACCATAATAAACACCTTCTGTGCTTTTTAAAATTGTTTTATTACGAACTAATTTTCCTCCTTTTTTATACACGCCAATTTTTATAGAAACATCATAATCCAATGAATCAGTAGTTAAGGTGCCACGACCATCTGTTAATTTCACATGTTTTCTTAATTTGGCTTTCTTTGTATTGCCATCGTACATTAAATAATCAGCGTAGGTATGGACAGAGTCTGCATCATTGATATGTACCTTACCAAATCCTTCTAAATTGTTTTTTGTTGTATTTACTATAATGCTATCTCCAAATAAAAAAGTGTTGCCTTGTTTAATTTTCACATGTCCAACAAGGATTAAATAATCAACGCTATCTTGTTTTTTGATATTGTAAGATTCAGCAGACAGAAACTCAATTAACTTGCCCGTGTTCTTGGTTGCAGTAGTATCTTGACTATTGGCATGAATTGACACAAGTATGCCAAAAAAAAGTACGATATAACGCAGGTATTTATTCATGATCCAATGTATCCGATAATGGTTTAGTCAAAGGTGTTCTTTTATCCTTTTTGCCAAATACAGATATGTTGATATAGCGTTTTGGATGTACTTTAATGTCATCTACTAAGGTATTGACACTTTTGACAGTACTTTGTAGTTGTGTATACATGGCTGGGTCATTCAACAACTTAGATGCGGTACCATTGCCATTGTTTAATTGGTTGATTGTTGTATTTAAAGCAACCAAGGTTGTTTGTATCGTTTTAATCGTTGTATACAGATCAGCATCATTGATAGACTTAGTGGTGCTATCTAAATTTGTCAATATATTGGAAATCTTTTGATTGTTCTGATTCAAGTTAGCAGTAAATGTGTTTAAGTTATCTGCTGTTTTTGCAATAGATCCATTTTGTTTGTTGACCATTCCTTCAATAGATGCAAGCGATTTATTTAAATTTATAGTAGTTGCTGAAAGATTTTCAAGAATCACTTTAAAATTTTGTCTATTCTCGTCATTCAAAGTTTTGTTAACATTGTTCAAAACGAGTTCTAAAGAACTAATGGTATTTTTAACCTGTTCTCCAATTGGCGACAATTCATTCATTAAGTCACCTAATAAACTAGTGGCCGGCGCAGACTGAATGGTATCACCACTCACAATCAAAGTTGTGCTATTACCTTGGATAATATTGATAGCGTTCGTTCCTAAAGGATTTTCTTGAATGGTGGCAATTGAATTCTTTGGAATTTTATACAATTGATTCAATTTAATACAAACCACTAGCTCTGATAAATTGTTGTTCATGTTTTCTATTTCAAAAACAGTTCCAACTTGAAATCCATTCACGAATACAGGATTAGAAACAATCAAACCTTTGGTATCAGTATATTTTGCATATATAAACGTACCAGATTTAAAAAACGTTTTTCCTTTCAGAAAATTGAATCCAAATATGATTAAGAAGACTGCAATTACAGTTAAAGCACCTACTTTAGTTTCATTTGATACACGCATAGTATTCCATTACTTGGGTTGGGTACAAAATTAGCTAAAAATTAGCCTAATTCGCATTCGCTTTCTGTTGATTCTCTAAAGAATTCTTATACCGTAGTAAGGCTTTTGTGATGGCCTCGCAGAGTTCATTTTGGCCTATTTCACTGTTCAAGTACGCTTCCTCCTCTGGGTTGGATATAAAACCAGTCTCAATTAACACAGCAGGCATAGCAACTGCTTGCAATACCCAAATTCCCGTAGGTCTTTGCTTAGCCTCGCGACTGACTCTACCGGATGCCTTAAATTCTTCTTCGATGGTTAAAGCCAAACTTGCAGCTCTTTGAAAATATTGTTGTGCCAAGATACTCGCCATCATTTTTTTTGTAGGATCAATTTCTGATTCGTATTCTTTAATTTGTTTCAAAGAAACAGAATCTAATTGCTCTACCACTTCATCTACCATTTCACTCGCCAATTCTTTTCTAAAATCAGACTTACCAATATTGTAGATATAGGTTTCTGTACCTATTGCTGTGCTTGGGATATAGGTTGTTTTATAAATAGGCACATCTCTGGTCACTTTTCTTTTTTTACCTTTTTTCTTTACAGTGTATGTTTTCTTGGTGTAGCCAACCACTTCTCTAACTGCTTTTCCTCTAGCTGCATTGGTATGGATACAAACAAATAAGTCCCCTTTAGCAGCATTGGCAATTTTAGCTTTCTCCACCACTGAATGATAGATATCGGTGGTTCTAGTCATGACCACTTCTACATCTGGCATGGCTTGCTTGATAAAGTCCTCTAATTTTGTGGCTATTGCTAGTGAAACTGCTGCTTCTGTGGAATATTTACCTTTTGATCCAATATCTGAACCTCCATGACCTGGGTCAATCACAATACGTTTCAATGATTTTGCTGGGCTTTGGGCCTGGAGACTTAGCCCAAGACTACTAAAAAGGGCAATTAGACTAAAACTAAATGCTAAAATCATTCTATTTTGCTTCATAATCAGTTCCTTAACATTGTTTTACTTTATTTTTGCAGGAGTGAACCTAGCAGGATATAAAAATAACGTAAAAAAGCTCCTTTCTATTGTTAAAATGCTCATTTTAACGATATTAATTTCTGCTATTCATTCAAATATATATGCTCAAACAGATTCTTTATCTAAAAAAAAGATCCAAATTTCTAAAGATAGCGTAGATGCTGTCATTAATTATAATGCAGCAGATTCTGGGGTAATGCTCCTTAAGACAAAGACTTTCTTTTTATATGGTAACGCTAAAACAACCTATAAAACTACTAAACTAGAAGCTGGAAAGATCATCTTTGACCAAGAAACACAGAATATTACCGCCTACGGAGCTAAGGATACTTCTGGTAAATTACAAAGTAAACCAAGATTTAATGAGGCCGATTTAAACTCAATCAACGATTCAATATTTTACAATCTGAAATCTGGGAAAGGGGTTACTAAAAACAGCAATTTTCAACAAGGTGAAATTTTTGTTCAATCAGCCACCATGAAAAAAGTAAATCCAACAGATGCTTTTGCCTGGAAAGCAAGATTTACTACATGTAATTTAGATGACCCGCATTTTGCATTTAGAACCAATAAACTTAAAATTGTCACCAATAAAATTGGGGTATCAGGACCAGCATTTCCAGAATTCGAGGGTGTACCCATGCCAATTGGTATACCATTTGGGATCTTTCCATTAAATAAGTCTGGGGGTCATTCAGGATTGATGGCGCCAGCTTTTACGTCTAGTGAAGACTTTGGACTTGGATTTGAAGGGTTAGGTTATTATAAGGTCATCAATGAACATGTAGATGCCACAGTTAGAGCCAATATTTATTCCTACGGTGGTTGGAATATCAATATGAATAGTAAGTACATTCAGCGTTATAAATACCTTGGTAATTTTAATTTAAGTCTTCAAAAAACCAGGGCACTAAACAGAAACAATACCATTGTCGATGAATTTACTGGTGGCAACACCTACATGTTAAACTGGTCACATTCAATGGATGCAAAAGCTAAACCAGGAACTAGTTTTTCAGCCAATGTCAATTTTGGTAGTACAAAGTATAATAGAAACTTATTAAACAATGCGACACAAAATTTCCAGAATCAAATAAGTTCATCTGTTTCTTACAGCAAGTCATGGGATAATAAATATAATCTGTCTGTTAACTTAACTCATAATCAAAACAATAACCTTGGATTGGTAAATATGAGTTTGCCTAATATCAATTTTAATGCCTTAACAATATATCCTTTCCAGTCAAAAGATCAAATTGGAGCAGGAAAATGGTACGAAAAAATTGGTATTGGGTATAATGGTAGCATGCAAAATCAATTATCTTTTTATGATTCTGCTTTTAGTTTGCGAAGAATTTTGGATACCATGCAATGGGGCGCTAATCATAGTATTCCAATTACATTATCGCTTCCTTCATTAGGGCCAATTACAATATCTCCATCTATTTCTTTTGAAGAAAAATGGTTTGGACAACAGAATATCAAATCTTGGAATAGTCAATTGAATAAAGTAGATACCACAATTAATAAAGGATTTTATAGAGCTACACAGATGAGTTTTGGATTAGGTACGGCCACTAGGATTTTCGGAACCTATAAATTCAAACGAGGGAATTTGAAAGCGATTCGACATGAAATTAGACCATCTGTTTCTATCAACTATAAGCCAGATATGGCTAAGTCCTATCACTATAGTACAAAGATTGATACAAGTGGTAGAACTTTTCGTTTTTCAAAATATGATGGTAACGGTTTAGGAGGCGCATTTAGTGAGGGTAGATTTGGGGGTATGGGATTTGGTGTTGATAATTTCTTAGAGATGAAAGTAAAAGATAAGCAAGACACTAGTGCTGATGCATTTAAGAAATTTAAATTAATCGAAGGTTTTGGGTTTAATTCAAGTTATAATTTTTTGGCAGATAGTTTTGCATTGGGCGGATTTAACTTATATGTCAGAACGACCTTATTCGAAAAATTAAATATCACGACTTCGTTTAATCTTGATCCTTATGAAATTGATAATAAAGGATTTAGGGTGAATAAATTATCAATAGATCCTTCACGTTTAAAATTTGGAAGTATTACCAACGGAGGTGTCTCTTTTTCAACCTCATTTGCAAGCAAGTCAAAAGACAAGGATCCTAAAAAAATAATTCCTATAGATCCTTTTTTGACACCAGATGAACAACAAAGACAATTAATGTATGTAAGATCTAATCCAGCTGAATTTACAGATTTTAATACCCCATGGACTTTAAGCTTGTCTTACTCTTTTCAGTTTTCTAAAACCATGAAACCTGATTATTCTGGGTTTAAATTACAAACATTCTCATCTTTAAATTTAACAGGCGACTTTAATATATCTCCAAAATGGAAAGTTGGTGGAAATGGCTTTGTAGACTTATCTAAATTTTCTGTTCAACAACTGAGTATGTTTATCACCAGAGAAATGCATTGTTGGCAATTGGCCATTAATGTTATGCCAATTGGTATCTACAGGTCATTTAACATCACTGTGAATCCAAAATCAGGTATTTTAAGGGATCTAAAAATCAATAGAAGCAGGACTTTTTCTAATTCAACTTACTAAGCTGGATTATTCATTGAATAATGTGCAGACATGATATCAAATGCAGTCTGCTTTAAAGATTGTAGCGTATGACCTTCAGTAGAAATAGGCGCTAAAATATCCATCTGAATTTTTCCTGGTTTAAAACACATGATAGGATAGGCAGGCAATATCTTTTTTGTATTGAGTAAAACTACGGGTATGACTGGTTTTTGTGTTTCAATCGCTAATTTAAACGCCCCGTCATAAAATGATTTTAATGGTTCAGATGTTTTGTTTCTAGTGCCTTCTGGATAAATTAACATATCTAATCCTTTATCTAAAACCCGTTTCATTTCTTCAAAACTTGCTCTTCTGCTATGGTCGTTTTTGCGATCTACAATCACCGATCCAAATTGATAGATCCATCCAAACAAGGGCACATATATAAAACTTTTTTTAGCAATTGTTTTATTGGCTCTTGGTAAAAAGGGTGTGCTCACTGGAACATCAATTAAACTATTATGATTGCAAATCACTATAGCCGGCCCTACATTTTTAAAATAATGTTTCCCTGAAACTGTAAAACGACATCCTACTAAAGTTAAAAATAAACCCATCCAAATTTTGGAAATGGTTCTGTGCCATCTTGTTTTATTTGGTTCTGGCAAAAAGAAACAGATGAGGTAAAACCATATAAATAAAAACATAGTAGATGCAAAAACGAGTAATGCCCAAAATGCTAATATTCTTCCTATGTATAAATTCATTTTTTGTGTCATTTTAAATAGACCAATCTATAGGGTCTTTTTTTACTTGCGTTAGATATTGATTTGTTGCACTAAAATGTTTACATCCAAAAAAACCATTATAGGCACTCAATGGTGAAGGATGTGCTGCTTTTAGAATTTTATGTTTTGTAGCGTCAATCAATATTTGTTTTTGACTTGCAAAATTACCCCATAAAATAAAAACTAATTCAGATTTCTCATTGGATAATAATTTAATTACATCATCCGTAAAAGCAGTCCAACCAATTTTACTATGACTTGCAGGCTCATCTGCCCTAACAGTTAAAACGCTATTGAGTAGCAAAATTCCTTGCTTTGCCCAATGTGTTAAATCTCCATTAGTTGGAATTGACATACCAATGTCTTTATTCAATTCTTTGTAAATATTCATTAAGGAGGGTGGAATCTTACAGCCAGCTGTTACAGAAAAACTTAAACCCATGGCTTGTCCTGGTTGATGGTAAGGATCTTGACCTAGAATGACAACTTTGACTTGGTCAAAGGGCGTTTGATTAAAAGCATTAAAGATGAGATTGCCCTTTGGATAAATTGTTCTATTGAGGGCTTTCTCAGTTTTGAGGTGTGCTGTGATTTGTGTAAAATAAGGACGCTCAAAAAGGGGCGCTAATGCTTTTTTCCAACTGTCTTCTATTTTAACGTCCATAACGTCTAAATTACACCTTTTGTAGATCTTACCCAAAGGATTACCTCCCGTTGGTCGGTGATCCCTTGGGGGACTTTCATCTAAGGATTACCTCTCGTTGGTCGGTGATCCCTTGGGGGACTTTCATCTAAGGATTACCTCTCGTTGGTCGGTGATCCTTTTAGGTATCTTACCCAAAGCCTTTCAAAAAAATGCTTACTATACTTTATTTAATACTCGCTAACTTACTCAAGCACTCGCTTCGCTCGTTATGGTCTAAACCCTTGTCTGTTTATAATAGTAAACTATTAACACAGCCAATGATTCATACCCATCCACTTCGTGGCATGCTTTCGACGCTGCTCGCATTAAAAAAGCCTGTCACTTTTGTGACAGGCTTTGTGATTCGGATTGGATTCGAACCAATGGCCCTCATCTTAGAAGGATGACGCTCTATCCAGCTGAGCTACCGAACCGTATACCGCCATTGCAAAATATTGCCTTGGGGTTGCAAAATAAAGATAATTTGAGCGTTTTTCAAAGAAAATTTGACCCAAATTGGTCTGCGTCAATCCTTTACCATCAAATCACGAATTACCACAGAGGCGACTGTACAGCCAAAAATGGCAGGCATATAGCTTAGTGTGCCAATAATAGATTTTTTAGGAAAGGCTTTTTCTGTAACAATGATTTTATCCTGGTCGGCCTTCTCTGGGCTAAACACCACTTTCAAACCTTTTTTTATGCCCATAGATTGTAATCTTTTTCTAACATATTTTGCAAGATTACAAATATAGGTTTTAGAGATATCGGTGACTTTGATTTGACTTGGATCTACTTTTCCACCTGCACCCATGGAACTTACAATGGGTAAATTTCGGTCTATGCATCCTTTAATCAAGAATGTCTTAGCAGACAATGTATCAATACAATCTACCACATAATCCCATTGAGTGCTATCCAATAATTCCTTGGTTAAATCCTCTTTAATAAAAATTTCTAAAATGGTTAAGTCTAATTCAGGATTGATGTCTTTTAATCTAGCGCCTAGTACTTGAGCTTTAGATTCTCCAGCAGTAGAATGCAATGCAGGGATTTGTCTATTGATATTACTTAAGTCAATGGTATCATTGTCTACAATAGTCATTTTGCCTACACCAGCTCTTGCTATCATTTCCGCACAAATACCTCCAACACCACCAAGCCCAATAATTAAGACATTTTTCCCCATTAAGGAGGACACATTTTCTTGTCCCAACATTAGTTCTGTTCTACTCATCCAATAAGGTATCATATTGTATCTTTATCTTGCAAAAATCATAAAACCATGTCTATTTCAAAAATCTTTTTTATCTGTGCTTTTTTCATTTCTTCAAGCTTGAATGCGCAATATCAAATAAAAACATTAACCACACAAAAAGGAATAAGTATTAGGGCAATGTCAGTGCCTTCTGAAAAAGTAATTTGGGCTAGTGCATCAAAAGGAATGGTTGCTAAATCTACCAATGAAGGTGCATCTTTTGAATGGATGCAAGTGAAAGGATATGAAAAAAGAGATTTTAGAGCAATGCATGCATGGAATGATCAAGAAGCAATCATTGTTGCTGTAGCATCTCCAGCTTTTATTTTAAAAACAATTGATGGAGGAACTTCCTGGAATAAAGTGTATGAAAACGCTGATACCTCTATGTTTCTTGATGCCATACATTTTAGCGATCAAAACAATGGAACTGTGATTGGGGATCCAATTGGCGGGCATTTATTTATGTTGTCCACCAATAATAAGGGTGCTACATGGTCTGAATTGCCTAAGTCCTATTTCAAATCGACCTTAAACAATGGAGAAGCATTTTTTGCATCAAGCAATTCAAACTTAATCCATATAGGGAAAGCGCTTTTATTTGTTACAGGTGGATTGAAAAGTAGAATTTGGATCAATGGAATGGCAGAAGCAATGCCGATTATGCAAGGAACCAATTCTACAGGGGCAAATAGTATAGCCATATCCCCAAATGGTAGTAGGGTCGTTGTTGTTGGTGGAGATTTTGCAAATGATACGATTGCAAGACAAAATATTGTCGGGTATCAAATCTATCAAACACGCAAATCAAATTTAAAAAAGTTGTCGACAATCAAACTTATTTTGAAAAAAATAGAAATATCAAATCCTAAAGGATATAAATCATGTGTTGAATTTTTGGACAATGATCGTTTAATTACTTGTGGTACTTCTGGAGTAGATATTTCAAGAAATAATGGGGCTTCTTGGGAAACCATTAGCAAAGAACCTTTTCATATCGCCAAAAAACATCCAACAAAAAGAGGTGCTTACTTAGCTGGATCCGGAGGAAGGATCAGTTTTGTTGAATTATAATAGACAAGTGATTAGACAGTTTAGACACAATAAATTTTATAAGAAAAAGAAGGATAGATGTAATAGTAAATTCAAGATTTTTTTTATAATTTAGATTCGCATGAATAAGTATCAAGCAATCATATCTTTTGACATGGACGAGGAGTTTATGTCCTTGGTTCCTCCTCACAGAACTTATATCAATTATTTATTAAACAAAGGTGTTATAGAAACCTATACTTTAAGTATGGAGACACAGCAGTCTTGGATAGTCGTGAATGCCAATTCTAAAGTAGATGTAGAGGAAGTATTAAAAGCATCTCCATTGCATAAATACTGGAGCATGGAAATAGTGGAGTTATTTGTCTTTGATAGCCAGTCTAATAGGCTTCCAGCGGTTCAATTAAATTAGTTCACCTTTTTTTTGGGAAATTGAAAATACCCCCTTATTT
>JBIKJM010000196.1:0-3009 GCA_044360985.1 Sediminibacterium sp.
AGCCAATTCATAACTTATACAACCAGTGCCTCCAAATAAGTCCAATGTGGTAGCTCCATCTATTGCGACTCTATTATGTAATATATTAAATAGCCCCTCTTTAGCAATATCAGTGGTGGGTCTTGTGTGTGGCATATTGGTGGGCGGATGAATCCTTCTGCCTCCATATTTTCCAGAAATAATTCTCATGGGTACAACTTAAAAAATAAAATAGGGCGCGTAATAGTGATTAGGATAATCTGCATTTAAAGTAGCTCCAATGCCTGCTTCTGGCGCATGTTGCATATGTGCGCCTGCAAAATAACTTGCTAATTCCTGCATACATAGGTCTCTTTCAGCACTATACCCTATTACGTTTAAATTCGAATCCTTCGGTTGGATATTTGCTTGAACACAAGCATTTAATACAAGGTATTGATTCTGTTCGTCACTACTCCTATTAAAATAATTTACAAAATGAGGTTTGCCATTTTGCAGGATTAAAACAATAAAATAATCATTGAAAACAGCAACACAAACCCCATCCGTATTGTTAGAACTAATTAAACTACTTAAATAATTGATCCACTTACCTGTTGGAAAAGAACGGGTTAATAATGTACTTAATGCATCTGGAACACTGTAAACCAATACTTGATCTTGTCCAATTTTTTGTAACTGAATTTCTTCTTCCATTTTTGTACCAACTACCAAACTAAACTCATTATGGTAAAAAGCATCTGCTCCCGTATTTACAGATTTAGTTAAAACTGTTCTTTTTGTATTCATCACAAATTGCACCTGTCTGTAATAAGATTGAATCAGCTTTGAATTATTTTGCAAATAACCTAATAGTTGATTCCACCCATTTTGATCTGTGGTGTTTTCAAAATATTCAAACGCAATATATTCACCGTTGATATGGTTTTTAACAACAAAACAGATAGACTGTTCGTCCACGATCAAATAAAGATCTTCCACCTTATTATTTGCTGTACTTTCTTGTACGCCGTAAATGCCAATTTTTTTCATAGTCAATTTCTACTGCAATGATACAAAAAAAAGAGGCTATGTATTGATAAAACTAGTTGTAGATTTGCAATTATATGAGTCAAACAGCAGCGACCCCATCCTTACAGGTCAATATTAGTAGTAAACAAATACTGACCATCTCTATCCCTATCGCGTTGGCTATTTTGGTGCCTCAGTTTAACTTTATCATCAACAATATCTTTTTAGGTGCTTTGAGCAAGCAAGCACTCGCCATTGGAGGCATTACAGGGGTCTATTATTTGATATTTGGGGTCATGGGGCAAGGACTCAATAATGGATTACAAGCCCTTATTTCAAGACGAGCTGGTGAAAACAGAGTGGATGAGATTGGTATCTTGTTTTCTCAGGGCGTCATCATTTCCATTTTCTTATCTATCATTGGTATTGGTTTTACTTACTTTATCGCTCCAACAATATTTCATGCTTTATTAATTGATTCAACAAGAGCAGATACCGTGATTGAATTTCTAAAAATTCGTATTTGGGGGATTCCCTTCTTATTTATTTATCAAATGCGCAATGCCTTATTAGTGGGCACCAATCAAAGCAAGTTCTTGATCATTGGAACCGCGACCGAAGCATTGTTCAATATCTTTTTTGACTACAGTTTAATATTTGGGCATTTTGGTTTTTCTGCCATGGGTTTAAATGGCGCAGCCTATGCTTCTATTATTGCAGAGATCATGGGCTTATTAGTGATCTACCTTGTCATACACTATCAAAAGATTGGCGCAAGATTTGATTTATTTAAAAAGTTTGAGCTCAAATTAGATTATGTAAAACTGATTTTGGTGCAGTCTTCTCCTTTAATCATGCAATACATGATTAGCATTATTAGTTGGGAATTCTTTTATATACTAATTGAACATAGAGGAGAACAATCCCTTGCTGTGTCCAATGCCATGCGTAATATTTTTGGCTTTTTCGGTTGTTTTACCTGGGCATTTGCGGCGACCACCACCACCATGGTGAGTAATATCATTGGACAAAATATGCAAGACAAAGTCATTGAACTTATTCATAAAATCATGCGATGGAGCTTTGGCTTTGCATGCATTGTCGCAATCGTGATCAACCTATTTGCAGCTCAATTTCTTTCCATCTATGGTCAAGGTGAAGGCTTTTTAACCGAAGGAATTCCTGTTTTAAGAATTGTTTCTGTTGCCTTGCTTTTAATGTCGGCTTCTACCATTTGGTTAAGTGCTGTAACCGGTACAGGGCAATCTAAAGCAACTTTACTAATTGAATTTGCAGCCATTATCATCTACATTATCTATAACTATCTAGTTTTAGAATACTACAAAATGCCAATCACTTATGGATGGTTTAGTGAGATCATCTATTGGTTAAGTTTATTGATCCCTTCTTTTTTCTACATCAGGACGATGCGATGGAAGAACAAGAAAATTTAAATTCTAAATCGATGCGTTTGATTTGGAATAATTTGACCTTGTACGTTCTATATCAACTGCCGTTGTTCCTTCAAAATAAGGCACAGACAATTGTTGTTTTGTGATTTTCACGTACACAGATTCAGCCATAGGATGCGCTCCTAAAATTTGATCAGCAATATTTGTTACAATTGTTTCAAGCAATGGTGTTGGGACTGCCATGATTTTTTTGATCAAGGCATACACTTGCACATAGTCAATGGTTTGTTCTAATTGATCGATTGTTTTGGTAGTTGGGGTCAACTGAATACGCAGATCTAACTTAAATGTATTTCCAATTTTTTTTTCTGCAGGATAGACTCCATGAAAACCATTGAAAATTAAATCATTTAAATAAATGTGCATGGTAAAGATTGATTTAATGCCCCTTTGCTGTTAGGAAACGCTCTGCATCTAAGGCTGCCATACAACCACTACCTGCAGCTGTTACCGCTTGGCGATAATTCTTATCTTGTACGTCTCCAGCAGCAAACACCCCTTCTATATTTGTTTTGGTTGTACCTGGTTCTGTTAAGATATAACCAGT
>JBIKJM010000198.1:0-3001 GCA_044360985.1 Sediminibacterium sp.
TAATACAAACTTACGACAAAAAAAATCCGCTCTCGATAGGAATCGGGAGCGGGATTAGATGTTGCGAGGGAAGGGATCGAACCTCCGACCTTCGGGTTATGAGCCCGACGAGCTACCGCTGCTCTACCTCGCGATGTTTGGACGGCAAAGTTACGCCAATATTACCAGTTAACCAAGTTTATTGGAAAGATTGTAGAATATGAAGAAACCGACTGAAACTGGATAAAAGCAGTTAATCCCTTCGCCTTACACTTGATGCTCCAGAACTTTTCATTTCTTTGATAGATGCGGTACCTTTGTAATCGATACTACTTGCGCCAGTCGCATTTAATTTAAGGAAATCTGAAACATTTACTTTAACACTACTCGCGCCAGAAGCATCCACAGATGCGCCTTTAACTAAATAGTCATACATTTTCACGCTAGACGCGCCAGATACATCCAAAATCAAATCATCTCCTGATCCAGCAACTTCAATATCACATGCGCCAGAACCTTTAACTGATAATGCATTGGCTTGCACTGATGCTTTAAAATTAGATGCACCTGATAATTCTGTTAGTAAAGTGCCTGCTTTAATATCCCCTTTAAAATCACTCGCACCAGAAAGATTGATCTTTAATTTCTCCGAACTTACGCCATTGATAATTTTGATATTGGTTGCGCCTGAACCAGTAATAGCATACAATTCATTTACACTTACATAAGCTTTGATTCTGTAATTTTCATTGCCCCATTTCCACCATCTACTATTATTATCTGCCATTCTAATAATCAATGTGCCCCCAACTACTTCTGTGACGATTCTATTTCTGTATTCTTCCGATGTTGCACTCACTGCTACTTCTGTTTTATTAGATTGACTAATAAATAATTCAATCGCATTGGATACACGAATGGATGTAAAATTGGGCAGTTTTCTTAACTGTACATTTTCATCATAAATCACGCCCATTTTAGTTTGAGCTTGAGCTATAAATGCAATAAAAAGGCAGGCGAATAAGGCTATTTTTTTCATAAGAAGGGTTATTTATATCGTATAACGAAAGGCTTAGACTAAAGTTACAGTTGTTCATATAAAAAAAGCACCCTATTTTTACACCGTCCTCGGGGTGCTGTAAAAAGCTGAGAAAAAACCCGTTGAACCTGAACAGGATAATGCCTGCGAAGGGAAGGTCATCGCAATTTCTGCGCCTCTTCTCATAGCTATTCTCTGTTCCCAGAATTTTAAAACTTAACAATTAGCTATGACTAAGTTATTGGGCACTTTGATTTCTTTTTTATGTATTACCTCATTGATGGCGCAACCGCCGGCACAGAGGATTGAAAAAAAGGATAGTAGTAATAAGTATACCGACAGTATTAGAAGTTTACCTCCATTGGAAATTAGATCCATCCGCGTGAGTGAGCAGGCACCTTTTGCAAAAACAAATATCAGCAAAGCACAAATTGCTTTAAATAATGTTGGCCAAGACCTACCCTTTCTACTTGAGAATACCCCTTCGGTGGTGGTGCATGCAGATGCAGGGATTGGTGTAGGCTATACAGGTATCAGAATTAGAGGAACAGATGCAACAAGAATCAATTTTACTTTAAATGGTATTCCCTATAATGATCCAGAGAGTATGGGTACATTTTTTGTGAATATACCAGACTTTGGATCTAGTGTTAATAGTATACAAATTCAGCGAGGTGTTGGTACTTCTACCAATGGTGCTAGTGCATTTGGCGCTAGTGTTAATTTATTGACCAACGAATACAATCCAACATCCTATTTGTCTTTACAAAATACGGCTGGTTCTTTCAATAGCTTTAAAAATAACCTCATGTTTGGATCGGGTTTGATTGATAATAAATTCACCATTGATGGTAGAATCAGTTCAATCAGAAGTGATGGATTTATTGATAGAGCCAATAGCGATTTAAAAAGCTTTTTTCTTAGTACTACGTATTGGGGAGAAAAATCTTCTTTGAGGTTAAATGTTTTTAGTGGTAAAGAAAAGACTTACCAGGCTTGGTATGGTGTACCGGAGGAATTACTAAGTACAAATAGAACATTTAATCCAGCAGGTACAGAAAAAGCCGACGCCCCCTATGACAATCAAACAGATAATTATACGCAAACTCATTATCAATTATTTTACAATAAGAATATCAATAGTCAATGGAAATGGAATACTGCATTTTATTTAACCACTGGAAAAGGATATTACGAAGAGTATAAAGCAGGGGTGGATTTTTTGGAATACAATATAGATGTGACAGGTAAAACCAATGTACCTGCTGACTTAGTGAGAAGAAGATGGTTAGATAATAACTTTTATGGACAGATTGCTGCATTCTCTTATGTTGATAGTTTAAATGATTTAACTATCGGTGGAGGCTGGAGTGTTTATAATGGATTACATTTTGGCACTTTACCCTATTTAGATCTAAGATTTGCTCCAGCAGATTATAGGTATTATGATAATGATGCCATCAAAAGGGAAATGAACAGCTATGTTAAATGGGAAAGGAAATTAACAAAGCGATTTAAAAGTTTTATAGACTTACAATACAGATTTGTGAATCATGAAATGAATGGATTTACAAAAAACACCGACTTGGAAATTCAAAGGAAATTTAACTTTTTTAATCCGAAAATGGGATTGACTTATCAAACAAAAAACATATTTTATTATACAAGTATTGCAGTTGCGAACAAAGAACCCAATAGAGACGATTTTGAAGCAAGCGCTACTGAGCAACCAAGAAGGGAGCAATTAATAGATTGGGAGACGGGATTTGAATTTAAGAGGAAAAAATATTCAATTAATGCTAACATCTATTATATGAATTATAAAGACCAATTGGTATTGACAGGTAAGATCAATGATGTGGGTGCTTATACAAGAACCAATGTTCCAAAAAGCTATAGAGCAGGTTTAGAATTACAAGTAAAATATGCATTGAATAAAAAATATAGTTCTACTTATAGTATCACATTTAGTCAAAACAAGAT
>JBIKJM010000197.1:0-3001 GCA_044360985.1 Sediminibacterium sp.
AAGTAATTTTCTTTTATCCTTACGCAGTCAACTTTAAAAGTTTAGGCTGGGCTGGATTTTTCGAAGTGGTTTTATTTGTTGGATTTTTCTTGGTAGGCTTTGTCTACATCATCAAGAAAGGTGCACTTAAATGGGAAGATTAATTTTTAAAATATAATGCATACATTATGCGTCCAGTAAGATTTAACATACATCCAAAAGAAGCAGAAATTGCAGATGCAATCGGGATGGGAAAGGCACCAGACGGTGTTCCAGGCGATGGATTTTTTGCAACACAATTAAGTTCTGTTGTAGGACTTGCGCGTAAAAATTCTTTATGGCCTTTGCCTTTTGCAACATCATGTTGTGGTATTGAATTCATGGCAACCATGGCATCACACTATGACTTATCTCGTTTTGGTTCAGAGCGTGTAGGCTTCTCTCCACGTCAATGTGATTTATTGATGGTAATGGGAACCATTGCAAAAAAAATGGCACCAGTTTTAAGACAAGTGTATATTCAAATGGCAGAGCCACGTTGGGTGATTGCAGTGGGTGCTTGTGCATCTAGCGGAGGTATTTTTGATACCTATAGCGTTTTGCAAGGCATTGATCAAGTGATTCCTGTAGATGTGTATGTGCCAGGTTGTCCTCCAAGGCCAGAAGCGATTATTGATGGATTTATGAAAATCCAAGATCTAGTTGGACAAG
Organism: Sediminibacterium sp.; assembly: GCA_044360985.1. Classification (GTDB taxonomy): domain Bacteria; phylum Bacteroidota; class Bacteroidia; order Chitinophagales; family Chitinophagaceae; genus Sediminibacterium. Next base: position 691 of record JBIKJM010000197.1, read on the forward strand.
AAAGTATTCGCCGTAGAAATAGCGAACAATACAAAGCATTATTAAATAGTTATGGCATTCAATAGCCAACACTTAATTCTTACAATATGTCGTTAAGTAACGAAATGGTACAAGAAAAATTAATTGCAAAATTTGGCGATCAAGTGTCGCAATTTGCAACTAGTTATGGCATGCTTTCTTTTGAATCTCCAAAGGAAATCAATTTGAAAGTATTACAATTTTTATATGATGAGCCAAGTTTAGAATTTACATTTTTAACAGATATCTGTGCAGTCAACTATCCTAATCAAAAAGGAGCAGAATTAGTAGTAGTATATCACCTACATAATTTAAAAGAGAATATTAGATTACGTTATTCTGTAAGCACTTCATTGGAAAATACAGATGTGTATACGGCTACTAAATTATTTGAATCCGCTAATTGGATGGAGCGTGAGACCTACGATTTTTTTGGAATCAACTTTGTGGGTCATCCTAATTTGAAACGTATTTTGAATGTAGATGAAATGGATTATTTCCCATTAAGAAAAGAATTTCCATTAGAGGATCAAACTAGAATTGACAAGGATGACGAAATGTTTGGTAGAGGATAATTAAATATAAAATCAAGGTATAACTAAATATACAATGGAACACAATCACATTACATTACCAGAGGGCTCAATCGAGAAAACCACGACCACTTTAAATATTGGACCTACGCATCCTGCCACACACGGTGTATTCCAAAATATCATGGAAGTGGACGGTGAGCGTGTCGTTTCATCCGAGCAAACTGTTGGCTATATCCACCGTGCATTTGAGAAATTGGCAGAAAGAAGACCCTTGTATCAAATTACAACGATCACCGATCGCTTGAATTATTGTAGTAGCCCTATCAACAATATGGGATGGCATATTACATGTGAAAAATTCTTACAAATAGAAACACCAAAACGAGTTGATTATTTACGTGTGATTATTATGGAATTAGCGCGTATTTCGGATCACTTAATTTGTAATTCTATTGTTGGGGTAGATACTGGCGCCTACACTGGATTTTTATATGTGATGCAGTATCGCGAATTGATTTATGAAATTTATGAAGAGATCTGCGGATCTAGATTGACAACAAATATGGGACGTATAGGTGGCTTTGAAAGAAATTTCACCAACACTGCATTCACTAAGTTGGAGAAGTTCCTAAACGAATATCCAAAAGTGCTTAAAGAATTTGAGAGCTTGTTTACAAGAAATAGAATTTTTATGGAGCGTACACAAGGCACGGGTGGTATCAGTGCTGAGCGTGCCATGAATTATGGATTTACAGGTCCAAATTTAAGAGCAGCAGGGGTAGACTACGATGTTCGTGTGCACCAACCTTATAGCAGCTACCAAGATTTTAATTTCACTGTACCTGTTGGAACAACGGGAGACAACTATGATCGTTTTTTAGTGCGTAATGCAGAAATGTGGGAGAGTATTTCTATCATTAGACAAGCTTATGAAAAAGTTCAAGCTTTCAAAGGCGCAGAAGCAGAAGTCTACCACGCAGATGTGCCAGAATATTATCTTCCTAAAAAAGAAGATGTGTATACAAAAATGGAAGCATTGATTTGGCACTTTAAAATTATCATGGGAGAGATTGATTTACCAAAAGGACAAATTTATTGCCCAGTAGAAGGTGGTAATGGAGAACTTGGTTTTTATTTAATCAGTGATGGTGGAAGAACGCCGTTTAGATTGCATTTTAGAAGACCTTGTTTTATTTACTATCAAGCCTATACTGAATTGATTAAAGGTGGTATGCTAAGTGACGCCGTGGTGACCATGAGTAGTTTGAATTTGATTGCTGGAGAATTAGACGCATAATAAAAAAAGAAATTTTCGATATGACCTATACTTTTAATGAAACACAAATGGCCGAGCTGAACCGCTTGGTAGCTCGTTATCCGGAAGGGAAACAAAAAAGTGCATTGTTGCCTGCCTTGCATCTTGCGCAAGATAGTTTCGATGGCTGGTTGCCTACGGAGTTAATGGACTACGTTGCTAGTTTATTACATATTGAGCCGATCGAAGTGTATGAAGTGGCAAGTTTTTACAGCATGTTTAATTTAAAGCCTGTTGGAAAATTCATTTTTGAAGTATGTCAAACAGGGCCTTGTATGATTAGCGGATCTGATGATATCATTGCGTATATCCAACAACAATTAGCCATCAAGCCAGGAGAGACCACCAAGGACGGTGTATTTACATTAAAATTAGTGGAGTGTTTGGGTGCTTGTGGATATGCACCAATGATGCAAGTGGGTAAGATTTTTAGAGAACATTT
>JBIKJM010000027.1:0-9623 GCA_044360985.1 Sediminibacterium sp.
CCATAAAATAATTGCACCATACCAATAATTGTTCCTAAGAATCCAAACATAGGCGCAATGCCAGATACCAATGATAGAATATTCAAATTACGCTCCATAGAATACATTTCTAACTTACCTACATTTTCCATACTTTTTTCAATCGCATCAATTGGTTTGCCAATGCGCATGATCCCTTTCTCAATCATATTCGCCACTGGGTTATGGGTATTTTTAGCAAGTGCTTTTGCCGCAGCAACATTACCAGACAAAATATGATCCTTAATCATTTTCATGAATTGAGGATCTGATTGTCCAGCTTTTTTGATGGCTAAAAATCTTTCTATGAACACATAGATGGCAATGACCAATAAAGCATACAATGGATACATGATCCATCCACCTTTGCCCAATAAACTAAATAAAGAAATTTTAGCATCCGCCACTTGTAATAAAAACAACATACAGTTTAAATTTATATTTAAAGTTAATTTATTTCTACCATATAGGCTAATACTTGCACTGCTTGTTGCATATCTGAAACCCCTACCCATTCATGCTTGCTATGAATGGCTTGCATGCCTGTAAAGATATTTGCAGTGGGCAGTCCCATAAAACTCATCCTACTCCCATCTGTTCCACCCCTTATTGGCTCTACAATAGGTTTAATTCCCGCTCTCTGATAGGCCGCGAAAGCCAAGTCGACCATCTGAGGATATTGGTCAATCACTTCTTTCATATTACGATATTGCTGCTTCACTTGAATCTGAACAGCAGCGCGATTGTAATTTGGATTTTGATGTATGACCGTCTCCGCAATTTCCAATAACCTTGCCTCATATATCGCCAAGTTGGCTGTATCAAAATCACGAATTAAAAATTCAATTTGCACTTGTTCTGCGCCACCCTGGATATTGGTAGGATGCACGAACCCAAGCTTGCCTCCGGTATGTTCTGGACACCATTGATCTCTTGGCAGTGCAGCAATGATATCTGATGCAATTTTAATGGCGTTTTGCATGACACCTTTCGCTGAACCTGGATGCGCCATCACACCATCAATGGTTAAGATGAGTTGATCTGCACTAAAACTTTCCATTTCAAAGCAGCCTAATGCGCCGCCATCTAAAGTGTATCCAAAATTGGCATTCAATTTTTTGAAATCAATAAAATCAGCACCTCTTCCAACTTCCTCATCGGGTGTAAATAAGATTTTGATTGGGCCGTGTTGGATAGATGGATTTTGCATTAAGTAAGCAGCTAAACTTACTATAATTGCTACGCCTGCTTTATCATCCGCACCTAATAATGTCTTCCCACTTGCAGTGATGATTTCTTTTCCTATAAAACTTTTTAAGTACGGATATTTTTCTACTGTAATAATTTGAGTAGGATCATCCGGAAGAATAATTGGAGCACCGTTATATTGTTTGTGCAAAATGGGTTTTACCTTGGTGCCACTGCAATCAGGCGCAGTATCCATATGTGCACAAAAACAAATCACTGGTAATTTTAATGCTGCTAATGCATCAGGGGCAATGGTTGCGGGAATCGTGGCCATCACATATCCATTGGCATCCATGGTGGCATCTTCTAACCCTATGGCTAATAATTCTTGTTGTAATAATCTTGACAAATCCTTTTGCTTTTCGGTCGAAGGAAAACTGTCACTATTCGGATCACTTTGTGTATCTATTTGCACATAGCGCATCAATCTTTCTGCCACCCCAAAATCATTCCATTCCATACATAAAATTTTGCTCGGTGAAGGTATTAAAAAAGGCATCCCGAAATAACGGAATGCCTTTTTTTAAAACATCTTTAACCTATTATTAAGGCATGATGATGGTAGACTTGGGTGTAATACCAACCAATTCAAGATCAAAAGTTAAATCTTGACCAGCGAGACTATGGTTTGCATCTAATACCACCACTTCCTCTTTCACTTCTACTACTGTCACTTGAAATTGTTGACCTTGACCATTATTCATTGTTAATGCCATACCAATTTCAGGATTTAAATCGGCAGGAAACTGCGTTTTTGGAAATTCAACAATCATTTCTGATTGTTTAGGACCATATGCCTCCATAAATGGAATATGAATTGTTTTCTTTTGGCCAACTGTCATTTCTAAAACCCCATTATCAAAACCAGGAATTACCATGCCAGATCCAACTTCGAATTCTAGCGGGGCTCTTCCTTCAGAAGAGTCAAATGTTTCACCAGACGTTAATTTACCGTGGTAATGCACTTGAATGGTATCCCCATTTTTTACTTGTTGCATATTGATTTTTTTTAAATAAAGCACTTAGGGTGCAAAGGGCAAAAGTAGTAAATTCTAGTTAACTTTGCAAGATGAGTGCCAGTCCAAAAATAGTCTTTATGGGAACGCCTGCTTTTGCTGTTGCGTCCTTAAAAGCCCTGTTAGATGCTAAAATGAATGTGGTGGGTGTAGTCACCGCGCCAGACAAGCCGGCAGGAAGAGGCATGCAAGTACAACAAAGTGCGGTAAAACAATTTGCACTGGAACATCAACTACCAATGGCACAACCAGAAAAATTAAAATCACCCGAATTTTTTGCACAAATTCAAGCATGGCAACCAGACATTCAAATAGTGGTGGCATTTAGAATGTTACCAGAATCTATTTGGTCTTTCCCGCCAATGGGGACACTCAATGTGCATGGCTCTTTACTACCAAAATACCGAGGTGCCGCACCAATTAATTGGGCCATCATCAACGGTGAACAAGAAACGGGGGTGACCACTTTTAGATTACAACATGCCATAGATACAGGAGACATTTTATTACAAGAACGCATCCCTATTGCGCCCAATATGACCGCGGGTGCATTACATGATATCATGATGGAAGTTGGCGCGCAAACACTTGTCAGAACTTTAAATGGATTAATTACAGATACGATTCAAGCCAAGCCGCAAGAAGATGCGCTCCTAAGTGCACATGCTCCAAAAATATTTACCAAAGATTGTGAAATCAATTGGCAGCAACCCGTTGTTAAAGTTCATGATTTAATCAGAGGACTTGCACCCTTCCCAGGTGCTATCACAAAAGTGGATGGCAAGATTATAAAATTATTTAGCACAAGTATTGTCCCTGAAAATCCAAAAGAACCAATTGGTAGCTTTGTCACTGATGGTAAGACTTATGCAAGATTTCCATGCAGCGATGGTTACATTCAATTGAACGATATCCAATGGGAAGGCAAAAAAAGAATGCCTATTGCAGACTTTTTGAGAGGCTACAAAAAAGTTGACTGAAAAATGATTGATTAATTTATTGTTGAATCTGTTTCATTAACAATCAATGATCATGCTTCTCTTATAATTCAAATGCTTTTACAAAATCTTCTTTTGGCATTACGCCCACTTTTCTCCAAACTTCTACGCCATTTTTATATAAAATAAATGTTGGAAGATCGTCTACCTTCAACGACTTCATTACATCCATATCTTGTCCACCATCTACTGCTAAAAAATAAAATGGCTTAGGCGGTGCTTGTTTTAAACCATCCACTACAGGTTGCATTTTTCTACAAGGAGGACACCATAAGGCACCAATATCTACTAAGACATATTCATTAGACTGTATCAGTTTTCCCAAATCTTCTACTCGCATTTGTGCCTTATCGCCTGCGCCTTCAACCGGCATTTCTTGCATTCGCCAATTGCTAATGCCTCCTTCTAAATTCACTACATTAAAACCAGCTTGTATTAAAGCTGTCTGTGCAGAAGCACTTCTTCCTCCAGATTGGCAATAGATATAAATAGTTTTAGTCTTATCTAAATATTGTGTTCTATTTTTAAATTCCTTAGGATCCAACCAATTTGCTTGTAAGGCATTCGCAATATGCCCAGACTGGTATTCGCCAGCAGTGCGTACATCTAAAATTTGCGCATCTGGCTGAGCAATTGCTTTACTAAATGCACTTGTATTGATGGTTAATTCAATCTTTGGATTGGTATGGTTGTTTTGGTTATTTTGAGCACAACTCAAAATTGTAGTTGTAAAAAAAAACAAACTACAAACACATTTTAATTTCATATGGATTGTTGAAAATTAACTAATACGTTACAGACACTTGAAAGGTCTTATTGGTGACGCCCAAAATAGCAGCAGCTGCGTCATTTAATCGATATTGAATTGCATTGCCCACTTCTGGTAATGCATTGATTACTTTAGCACAAATACTTTTGAAATCAGCAGTTGTAATTCTAACAATGGTGCCCACCGGTAACTCATTGGTTAAAATATAAAATTTATTATCCTGCCAACCACTCATGCTTTTAAACACTGCAGCGGTTCCGTTTAAAGTTTGAAAAGTGGCTGCTTTTTTTTGACTGGAGAATAGGCTAGCAAAATAACCTTCATTTGTAGCCGTATTCACTTGCACCAAATTCGTTTTCTGTACACTGTCTTTAATTCTTGATTGTTCTTTATTTTGTGCAATCATTTGCCATTGAGCTGTTCTAACAACTGGAGCCACTTTTGCAACTGACTTTTTGGATTTTGAATATTTACTAGACTTCTTCTTGCTTCCTTTTTTGGACTTCGAAGATGTACTAGTTGGCTTCTTTTTAGTTACTTTTTTTTTCGTCTGTCCAGTTTTAGCCACAGTTTTACCTTTTGCACCAGTGGCATCCGTTTGGCTAAATAGACCAAAAGCTAGAATCAAGTATAAAATAAACTTTTTCAAGGAGGGCAAATTTACAAAATCTAAATGCAAAAAAAGATATAAAATTACTTATTAAATTAATATATAATTTATAAAAATCAGTAATTCAATATTCTCCAAGTATTTGGGTAGTAATTATTTAATCGATTGGGTAGTATTTTAACCCATCCTAGGCGGCAATTCATATAACTGATGCTATGCCAACCCTTGGGGCCGTTCAACTGAAAATCGGCCCTTCTCAGAAATTGCAGGGCATCCTGAAGGGACAGTTCAATGTTTTCATAGGGCATAGTCGTCCATTGACTCATTGCTAAGTCGTGCGCCGGGACCAGGTCTGATCCTTTTAGCACTCCTATGCGCATGCCTATTTTTTTGACATATAAATGTGCCCGAATGGTTTGCAAGTCTGAATAAGCATGTGCAGGCAATGCAATCAAGTCTTCTTGATGTTGAATGCATATAAACTGCGCTGGCAATGCGTAAATAGCTGTTAAACTCGCAAGCGCTTTTTTAGGCAAAACAGTAAATTGAAAAGGCGTCGAAAAGGAACTCGTATAAACTGCTTTTTGTTTTTGAAAAACGGCAATAAAAAATCCTTCCCCTTTTATTTTATCAGGATAGAATCTAAAACCCTGTGCGTGATGTATAGGACTATAGGTGGATACAATTTGAGTAGCTGGAGGTAATTCAATGGATACAGATGTCATCCCCTCTATCGCAGCAATATAATCCATGATCTTTTCATCCTCTTCAAATGAATAAGAACAGGTTGAATAAATATAATATCCCCCTTCTTGCAATGCAGCAATACTTTCTTCAATAATTCTTGTTTGTCTTTGACTGCAATGCAATACATTTTCTTCGCTCCATTCTTGGATGGCTTGTGGATCTTTTCTGAACATCCCACTGCCACTACATGGCGCATCTGCAATGATGAAATCAAAAAAATTAGGAAGGGCTTTAAAATGACTTGGATCGTTTTGTGTAACAACAATATGATCACTCCCCCAGCGAATACAGTTTTCTTCTAGTATTGCGTTTCTTGATTTAATGGTTTCGTTCGCTACCACCAATCCATTTTTAAAATAATTGGCCAGTAAAGTTGTTTTGCCGCCAGGTGCCGCACAAAGGTCTAAGACTTTATAATACTTTTCTGTATCTGCTAATTGACGAATGATGGTATACAAAAACATACTGCTTGCTTCTTGCACATAATAGGCACCAGCGTGCCATAAAGGATCCAATACAAAACTTGGTCGACCAGTTAAATAATATCCCTGTTGGCACCAATCCGTTGGCATCATTGCTTGCATAAAGGGATGCGTTGCAAGATCGAATGATTTAAATTGATTCAAACGAACCGCAGTAAAATCTGCAGGCACTTCGTGCGTCTTAACAAATGCTGATTCGTCAAATCCAGGAAGACCTGCTAAGGATGCGATGAATGATGGAGGTAGCAATGGTTAAAATTTAATTATAAAGTTTTCTTTTTCTTTATTCCCTTTTTTAAGAAACACAATACCTATATAAAATAAATCAATGGTCAGTGCTATTCTAGTGTCTGATTTAATTTCGGCCCAAGCTTTTTCCATTTCACTACTCCAATGAATATCATCAAAAATAAAAATAGAATGCTCATCAGATTTAGCTAAAAGCAAATTAAAATATTGCATAGTAGGTATGTACCTATGATTGCCATCCACATAAGCAATACCAATAGTTGAAATACTATTTAAATAATTGGGCAAGCTTTGATCAAAATTGCCTTCAATTAATTGTATATTTTGACAACCCAAGTTTTTAAAAGTAGTCAAGGCTTCCTGGGCCACTGTAGGCGCGCCTTCCATGGTCACCACGGAAGCATTAGGTACTCCCTGTGCCAAATAACAAGTCGTAATGCCTAAGGAAGTGCCCATTTCTAATACCTGATGGGGCTTGAAATAAGCAACAATGCGGCTTAAGAGCGCACTATATTTTTTGGGCTTTAATGACCCTTTAGCAATTTGCGCAATGGTTTTTGATTTATTGCCATGCGAATCGGCACCTGCCCCAAAATCAAGAATGGATATTTCTTTTTGATTGTTCAATAATTGATGACGGTACAATTCAATGGCATCGATACTTGCTCCTTTTGATTTGGAGTTCAATACATTTTTGATGAAGGCATATACAAATGGAGAATGCACCCCATGCCCCTGACCATTGGAAGCTTTCCATAAATAGCTAATGTATTTATAAATTAAGGTGAAAGTGTTGTACTTCATTTTATTTTCTTGTCCAACATTCAAAGTCAAATGCATAAGCATGTTTTGCATCTGCTGCATTTGGATAACTATACTCCAAAGTCCATTGGTCATCGATCACAGGGAATAAAGTATCTCCCTCAATTTGTGTATGCACCCTAGTCATATAAATAGTATCTGCAATTGGCATTGCTTCTTGATAAATTTGACCACCACCAATGATAAACACTTCGGCATAGTTTTCTCGTTTGGCAAGTTCAATGGCTTCTGCAATGGAACCAACTACTTCTGTTTGATCATAAGTAAGTCCAACTTGTTTAGTCAAAATAATATTCAAACGGCCAGGTAAAACTCTTTGGCCTAATGATTCAAAAGTTTTCCTTCCCATAATCACAGGCATGGCCCATGTGGTGTCTTTAAAAAATTTCATGTCCTTAGGTAGATGCCAAAGCAATTGATTGTCTTTGCCAATCATATGGTTATCGGATGCGGCTACAACTAAGGATACTTTCATAATGATTTGATTAAACTGCCACTGGGGCTTTGATACCAGGATGGCATTCGTAATTTTCTAAAGTAAAGTCTTCATACTTGAAGGCAAAAATATCTTTCACCTCAGGATTAATTTTCATAGTTGGAAGTGGGAAAGGCTTTCTGCTTAATTGCAAATTTGCCTGTTCCATATGGTTATTGTACAAATGCACATCGCCGAAGCTATGCACAAAATCACCATATTGTAAATCACAAACCTGTGCAACCATCATGGTTAATAGCGCATAAGAAGCAATATTAAAAGGCACACCCAAAAATACATCTGCACTTCTTTGATATAGCTGACAACTTAATTTACCATCTGCTACATAAAACTGAAACATGTTGTGACAAGGCATTAAAGCCATTTTAGATAAGTCACCCACATTCCAAGCACTTACAATTAATCTTCTGCTATCTGGTGTTTTTTTAATTTGCTCAATCAATTCTGAAATCTGATCAATCACAACACCATTAGGCGCTTCCCAGCTTCTCCATTGCTTGCCATAAACTGGACCTAAATCGCCATTTGCATCTGCCCACTCATCCCAAATGCGCACACCATGCTCTTTCAGATATTGGATATTCGTATCTCCCTTTAAAAACCAAAGCAATTCATGGATGATACTTTTTAAATGTAATTTCTTGGTCGTCACTAAAGGAAATCCTTCGGCTAAATTAAAACGCATTTGATAGCCAAAACAGCTTTTAGTACCCGTGCCGGTACGATCTGTTTTTTCGGTCCCATGATCAATAATATGTTGGACTAATTGTAAATATTGTTGCATGCTGCAATTTACAACTTGGGGCGTAAATTAGTAGATTATTTTGCTTTTCTTCTGGCAATTTCCTGCCTGATCAATAGCAATTCTCTATTGGTTTGGCCGTTCACGCTTGAATTTTCCTGTGCCCTGCGCATGAGATATGGAACAACGTCTTGCAAGGGACCAAATGGCAAATATTTACTCACTTTATAGCCTTCGGATGCCATATTAAAACTAATATGATCACTCATTCCATAGAGCTGAGAAAAGTGAATATGTGGATGGTTATTAGGTACCCCTTTGTCCTGCATCATTTGAGCACATTTCATATTGCTCGCCTCATTATGTGAAGCCACTATTAAAGCAATTTGGTCTAGATGTGCTAAACAATAAACGACTGCTGCATCAAAATCTGCATCCGTAGCTGACTTATCTATTTGAATAGGTGATGGATAACCCATCGCTTCTGCTCTTGCTCTTTCCTTTTCCATATAAGCACCACGAACCAATTTTGCACCCAAGATAAAATTACCTTCGGCTGCAATTTTATGAGATAGTTCTAAAAATCTTAAACGATCCGATCTGTATAATTGATAGGTATTGTAAACGATTACTTTTTCTTTATTGTACACGCCCATTAATTCAATTGCTAAGCGATCAATTGGGTCTTGAATCCATGTTTCTTCGGCATCAATTAAAATACCAATGCCATGAGTTGCTGCCACATCACAAATTGCATACATTCTTTCTTTTAAACGATTCCAAGCAGCGTCATCTGATTCGCTATCATGAATACCACTTCTTAATCTTGGCGCATCATTTAAACGCTCCAATAAATGCATACTAGATAAACCAGTTAATTTAACACTCACAAAAGGCACATTATCTTGCGTTGCTGCAAATTCAATTGCTGCGATAAATTGTTCAGTAACTGCATCAAAACTTGCATCCCCTTCTTTCGCTTCTACTCCATAATCTAAGATCACTTGCACGCCATAGGATCCCAACATTTTAGTGACTCTAGCAGACTCCTCTAAAGTTTCACCTCCTACAAATTGATTGAAAATAGTACTACGAATTAAACCGTTAATTGGCAATCCAGACTTCATTAACATTGGCGTAAATCGAGTGCCTAAGGAAACGATCCAAGGATTTTGTATGACTGTAAAAAGCCATTTTGCTTTATTTAAATCTGTGTTGGACTTGTACGCAAAAGCGTTCTGTGTATTATTTAAAGATAGGTTCATGCTAACGTTCATTCGTATTGCAAATATCGGGACAATTTGCTTCTTGACAAAGTTTAAATCGCTTGATGATTGAAGGGCTGTAACACCATTTCACTTACCACACCAGAGCTTGGTTGTTGACATAAAAACCAGATGGCCCTCGCAGCTTCTTCTGCCACCAC
>JBIKJM010000199.1:0-2960 GCA_044360985.1 Sediminibacterium sp.
CTATCTTCTTCGAACTTTGGACAGACATAAGCAATGGGTCCTTTTGCTGGAATGACTACACCAAAAGTTCTTTCACTCTGTCCCCATCGCATGCCAGTAAAATAAAAACATGAAACAGTACCTTCTAAAAAGATAGCATCTATTTTTTCTTTTTCCATAATGGATTGCGCCTTAGCAATTCTTTGCTTACGCTCTTCTACTGTAATGGGCACAACACCCTCTTTCATTGGCGATAAGTCCTCAATTGATTTAGGCAAACTGATATCATACTTATCAGCATCGTTTGCTAAAACTTTACCACCCAATCCTAATGCGCCTGCTGTTAAAAATGCAGTACTTAAAAAATTTCTTCTATTCTGACTCATTGTATTTTATTTATTCGATTATCATTTTGAATCCTACCATGCAATACCATAATCTTCCCCGTGATTAGAGCTACCACCCCACATAGATCCATGTTTCCAATCAAATAAGATGGCATTGATTGGACCACTAGTTCGATCATCGAAAGTTAAATTATAACCTCTAGCTCTTAAATCTTTTCGAACCCACTCAGAAACATTATCATGTAATAAGATACTTCCTGGTCTTGGCTTTCTGTCCGCAATTTTTGTACCTCCTAAGGAAAGCCAAAGTTGATTTGAATTGATATTCGCAGCTTCAGTTGCTTCTTGAACTGTCATTCCAAATTCTACCATATTTAAAAAAAACTGCAATAAGTTTTGATCCTGTGTATCACCACCTTGCACACCAAATGCCATATAAGGCTTGCCATCTTTGATTGCCAAGCTTGGGGTTAAAGTCACTCTTGGTCTTTTACCTGGCGCAACTACATTGAAAGGGCTTTGAGCAGAATCCAATACAAAGCTTTGCATGCGTTGACTCAAGCCCACGCCCGTATTACCCGCAATGGTTGCAGGCAACCATCCACCACTTGGTGTGATAGAGACAATCCATCCTTCTTTATCTGCTGCTTCTACAGTAGTTGTACCTCTCCACAAACGATCCATATAGTCTGCGTCAACTGGCAATTTTTCATTCGTATTCAAAGACGCTACTGTTCTTAAATCATGCGCTGGAGCAAATCCGGTTTTATTTTTTGCAGTATCTGTTGAAGGTTGAAAACCTTTTGCTTTTATTAAATCGATAAAAGGATTTGTTTTTCCTTCAAAAGGATAAGGATCACCAGGACCTGCATTGGCATTGTTCTTTGCCATATCAATTTCTCCTGCTCTTTGTTTCGCATAAGCTTTACTTAATAAACCAGTCATTGGTTGGTTCGTAGCAAACTTTGGATCGCCATAATAAAAATCACGATCTGCAAAACTCAAATTCATTGCTTGATAAATAGTGTGCATATAATCCGCAGAATTATAGCCCATTTTTTTCAAGTCAAAATTTTCAACAATATTTAAAGCTTGTAATAAAGATGGTCCTTGTGTCCACGCTTGAAGTTTATAGACATCAATGCCTTTATAGTTCACCATCGATGGTGCTTCTTCTGTAGGGCTCCAGTTTTTTAAATCTTCTTTAGTAATCAATCCGCCTTGCTCTTGCACCCCTCTTACAAATTCATCTGCAATATCCCCTTTATAAAAACGATCATATGCAGCCCAGATAGCCTCTTTACGAGACTTGCCTTGTTTCAAAGCAGCCTGCTCAGCATCTACCATTTTTTGTAATGTATTCAATAAATCTTTTTGAACAAATATTTCACCTGCTTCTGGGGCTTCTCGTTTTGCACCTAAATGTGGTAACAATACTTTCTTACTATAGGGCCATGTTTTGATCATCGCTTTGCCGCGCTCAATACTATTTGCGGTTTGTGCATCAATTGGATAACCTGCCGCCAAGTTCATCGCTGGTGCTAATACTTCTTTTAAACTCATAGAACCATAATTGGCAAGCATCAAACAAATGCCTCCTGGTGTGCCAGGCGTAGTAGCCGCTAATGGACCATATTCTGGTGGGTAACTAAAGCCCTTCCCTTTAAAAAATTCCGACGTAGCACCTGTTGGCGCAAAGCCCATGGCACTAATGGCAATCACTTTTTTTGTATTTGGATTATAAATCAAAGCCTGTGTTTCACCACCCCAGCTTAATACGTCCCACATGGTACAAGTTGCAGCAAGCATTGCACATGCAGCGTCTACCGCATTACCACCTTTTTGAAACACCATCGATCCTGCAGTTGCCGACAAAGGCTTACCCGTGATCGCCACCCAGTCTTTGCCATGCAATGGTGGTTTTTGAGTTTGTTGTGCTTGTAGATTAGTCGAACAAATTAATAAGAAAACAAAGAATAGAATATGCTTTTTCATAAGTTCATAATTGATCCATTGAAAATACATTTTTTAGGTTATAAAAATGAATGACAAAGTAAAGGGGTTCAAATACATCTGGGTAAATGGAGAATTAAGCATGGACCAGGCGGTTCAAATACCAGTAAAAAAGGGCAAATCCATTAGAAAATTGCTAAAATAAATGTTAAAATCTTAAAAAACATTTTAAATGAATGAATATCAATAGAATAGATAGGTCATAAATGTGTAATTAAAGGTTTTTCAAAAAAATAAAAAAATACCTAACAGGTTGATAATGTGTTTTTTTTGAATTTATCAATGATGCAACATTGATAAATAAACTTGGTTTTGTTTAATTTTTTTTTTTAAAATTTCAAACAATTTAATTAAATTGATGTTCTAACTAACGGCAGTTATAAACACGTTCACCAAATCTCCACAATATGGATTCTTTATTTTTACTAGATGCTACTACAGTGATTGCTAAAACGGACTACGTTTCGTTTACATTCTTTGTAGGCACAATGGCCATGATGGCCGCTTCGGTTTTTTTCTTTTTTGAATTGAGCAACACAAGTCAAGAGTGGCGCACTTCGGTATTAGTATCGGGGTTAATCACTTTTATTGCTGCAGTTCACTATTACTACATGCGTAGCT
>JBIKJM010000028.1:0-9532 GCA_044360985.1 Sediminibacterium sp.
ACGGACCAATTGCCTTAGTGGACGAAAACTTACCTGTTGTTTTTGTAGCAACTAAAGATATGTACTACGAAAAAGTAGTATCTAATATTCAAGAAATTAAAGCAAGAAAAGGACAAATCATTGCAGTCGCCACAGAAGGTGATACTGTGTTGCCAACCATGTCGGATAATATTATGTTTGTACCTGATATTGACGAAGTGATTGCTCCATTATTAAGTGTCATCCCTTTACAATTACTGAGTTATTATGTAGGTGTGGCTAAAGGGATTGATGTAGACAAGCCAAGAAACCTAGCAAAGTCCGTTACCGTAGAATAGTCTAGAAAGGAATAGAGGGAAACAGTTTTAATAGGGGTCAATTGTTAAACAAAACCTTTAGGAGGGATCATGCTACCTAAAATTTAGCTGCGGTTTAATAAGTTTTCAGAAACTTATTATTATATTTAGTCATGCAAAATTTTATCAAAATTTTCAAATACACCACGCCTTTCGTATTGTATTTCTTAGGCTATCTAAGTTTTACGAAATCTGGCTTGTATGCATGGACACCATTACTGTATACATTTTTCATGGTGCCAATGGCTGAACTATTTATTGCACCTAATCCTGCAAATTTAGATGCGGCCGAAGAACAATTAGCCAAAGCCAATCAATGGTATGATATCGTCTTATGGTGCACTGTGCCTCTTCAGTATTTTTTATTGTATACTTTTTTAACGCATATTGGTTCAAGTCAATCTAACTTAGATACCTTGGGTAGCATCATTGGGATGGGATTATTATGCGGTGCATTTGGAATTAATGTCGCACATGAATTAGGACATAGGACCAATAAATTTGAACAATTTTTAGCAAAATCTTTATTGCTTTCAAGCCTATACATGCACTTCTTTATCGAACACAATAAGGGACACCATAAACATGTAGCAACACCCAATGATCCTAGTACTGCTAAATTCAAACAATCGGTGTATGCATTTTGGGTACAAACATTTATTGGTACTTATTTAAGTGCCTGGCATATTGCAATCGAGGATGCAAAAAAGAAACAGGGTTTCTTACCTGTTATTATGAATGAAATGATGTTATTTCAAATGATTCAATTAGGATTTGTATTGCTCATTTTCTTGAATTTTGGAATTACGATTGCTGCTTATTTTATACTCGCTGCTTTTATAGGCGCTATCTTACTAGAAACTGTTAACTATATTGAACATTATGGTTTGCAAAGAGAAAAAGGAACAACTGCATCATTTGAAAGAGTGCAACCACATCATAGTTGGAATAGCAACCATATTATTGGCAGACTAATGCTTTTTGAATTAAGTAGACATAGTGATCATCATTATATGGCATCTCGCAAGTACCAAGTTTTAAGAAATATGGATGAAGCTCCACAAATGCCTACTGGTTATCCTGGCATGATCATCCTTTCTTTATTCCCACCCATCTGGTTCAAAATCATGCATCAACAGATGCGTAAGTATAGCCTTTTGCCTAATAATTAAGGCTCCGTTTAAAATGTCGTACCTTGCAGTCCATTATGAGTACGAATTTTAAAGAATTAGGCCTAATCGAGCCTATCCTATTAGCCCTTTTCGAAGAAGGCTATACCTCCCCAACGCCAATTCAAGCGCAGTCCATCCCTATTATATTAGAAGGAAAAGACTTACTTGGTTGCGCACAAACAGGCACAGGTAAAACTGCCGCTTTCACCCTTCCTATTATCCAGTTATTGTTACAACATAAGCCTGTAGAAAGGCGTAAAAAAATTAGAACATTAATAGTAACTCCAACGAGAGAATTGGCTATCCAGATCGCAGAAAATTTTGAAGCATACGGAAGACATACCCCACTTAATTGTACCGTTATTTTTGGTGGCGTAGGTCAAGGACCGCAGGTGACTGCACTCAGAAATGGTGTAGATGTAGTCATTGCAACACCAGGTCGTTTATTGGATTTAATGAATCAAGGTCATCTTAGTTTAAGAGACGTAGAATATTTTGTTTTAGACGAGGCAGATCGTATGTTAGACATGGGATTTGTACATGATATCAAAAAACTTTTAGCAGTCTTACCAAAGAAAAGACAATCCCTGTTCTTCTCTGCAACCATGCCTCCTGAAATTGTGAGTTTAGCAAATGCTATTTTAAATAAACCAAGCTCAGTAACGGTTACGCCAGTTTCTTCGACAGTAGAAATTATTGATCAATCGGTTTATTTTGTAGATAAAGTGAATAAGAATTCCTTACTAATGGAATTGTTAAAAGACCAAAATATCAAAAACGTGTTGGTCTTTACCAGAACCAAGCATGGCGCAGATAAAGTGGTGAACCTATTGGTGAAAAACAATGTTTCTGCAGAAGCCATTCATGGTAATAAATCTCAAAATGCAAGACAAAGAGCATTGAGTAATTTTAAAGATCAATCTACCAGGGTTTTGGTTGCTACTGATATTGCTGCAAGAGGGATTGATGTGGATGAATTAGCACACGTGATTAATTTTGAGATTCCAAATATTCCCGAAACATATGTCCACAGAATTGGAAGAACAGGAAGAGCGGGCGCTTCTGGCGCAGCCTATTCCTTCTGTGATTATGAGGAAAAAGCATTCTTAAAAGACATTGAAAAACTCATTGGCAAATCCATCCCAGTGATTGAAAGCCATCCCTACCCAATGCAGCAGTTTCACGCAAATAAAACCTCAAAAGACGCAGGTTGGGGCAAACCCAATAACGTTAGAGGAAGGGCTCCAAGAGAAGGCGGACAGAATGGTGGACCCAACGGAGGGCAAAATGGAGGACAAAAAAGACGTTTTCCTAATTCAAAACCGACTAGGTAATATTATCTTTGAGCTAATTACCTTAATCGTTTTTTATGAAAAAAATGCTCATTGGCTTTTTGTTCCTTATCTCTCTTAGTAATATTAATTCTACTTCCCTATTTGCACAAGAACCTCCGATTCAAAAATCAGACCTTCTAAGTAGTGCGAAATTAATAGACCTTCAATTCACAAATCCTGAAATTGATTCCTTATTCAATGATGTTATAGACAATTTGGCGAACTACAAAGCCATGCATAAATTGTCGTTAAACAATAGTACCCCTTTGAGTCTTTGGCATACTGCCATACTCCCAAATATGAAATTGAACAAAGTTCAAAAACCAATTATTTGGGATGCGCCTACTACTGTTAATTTACCGTCGAATAGAAATGAATTGGCTTTTTATACAGTGGAGCAATTGGCTTTTTTAATTAAGAATAAAAAGATCAGCTCGGTTGAATTAACAAGGTTCTTTATTGATAGAATTAAAAAGTACGGTGACACTTTACAATGTGTGATTAGTCTTCAAGAAGACCTAGCATTTGCGCAAGCAAAACAAGCAGATGCAGAAATTGCTGCAGGAAAATACAGAGGCCAACTACATGGTATCCCTTATGGCTTAAAAGATTTATTTGCTGTAAAAAATACAAAGACAACTTGGGGCGCTGCGCCTTACCAAAATCAAGTCATTCAAGAAGACGCTTTTGTGTATGAAAAAATGAAAGCTGCTGGTGCTGTATTGGTGGCTAAATTTACATTAGGCGCATTAGCGATGGGCGACTATTGGTATGGAGGTAGAACAAAAAATCCATGGAATTTAAATACTGGTTCTTCAGGATCATCCGCTGGTTCAGCTTCTGCAACAGTTGCAGGCCTTGTTCCATTTGCAATAGGTACTGAAACTTGGGGAAGCATTGTATCTCCTGCAACAACTTGCGGCGCCACAGGACTTAGACCAACCTTTGGAAGCATTAGCCGCTCAGGTGCCATGGCATTGAGTTATAGTTTAGATAAAGTAGGCCCTATTACACGTTCTGCAAATGATGCTGCCATTGTATTTAATTATTTACATGGTACAGACGGCAAGGATGGATCTGCTGTTGATATGCCATTCAATTACGCCCCAAAAACAAATCTTAAAACTTATAAGATTGCTTACGCAAAAAACTATTTTGATAAAATTAAAGACACCAATCGTTCTGAGTTTGAAGTGTTGAAACAATTTAGAAAAATGGGTATTGAATTAATCCCTATTAATTTTCCGGATAGTGGCGTGTATCAGTTCAATATCATGGATATTGTGATTGGTGCTGAAGCTGGTGCTCAATTTGACGACATGACGCGTTCAGGATTAGATGATGCATTAACAAGACAAACAAAAAATGATTGGCCGAATTCATTTAGGACTTCTAGGTTTGTACCTGCTGTAGAATATATCAATGCACAAAGGCATAGAACAATACTCATGCAAAAAGTCAATGATGTCATCTCGCAATATGATGCTATTATTTGCCCATCTAGAGGTGGAGGTAATCAGTCAGCGATCACTAATTTAACAGGCCATCCTGTGGTTTGTGTACCAACTGGATTAGATTCAAAATGGCAATTACCTACAGGGATAAGTTTTGTAGGAAAATTGTTTGACGAAGGCACTATTTTAAATATTGCACATCAATATCAAAAAGCAACTGGTTGGGATGAAATGCATCCTACAATGTTCAAATAATTAGTCAACATTATGAATGAAATTAAGAAAGTAGCGATTGAAAAACTAGGATACGGATTTATTAAAGACCTTCCAAAGGGAAAGGATGAATACTATCTGCGCAATCAACAAAATAGAAGTGGTATAAAATACCGCTCCCTTACTGCATTAGAAATTGAAATTTTAGTGCGCAATGGAAATTCAAGTGACGACTGGTCAAAATTATTGGTATCCAATGCTTTTAATCCAGAATTGGTTAAGAACTGCTCATTTTTTGGATTAGTTCGTATTGGAAATTTAGAGACTACCTGTCTTTGCTTTAGTGATTTAACCGTGCCTGTTGGATTGTACAATTCTACTATTATTAGCGCTGATTTTGGAAACAATGTCGCCATCCACAATGTCAACTATCTATCTCATTATATTGTTGGAGACGAAGTGATTATCAATAACGTCAATGAACTCGTAACAACCAACCATGCAAAATTTGGTAATGGTATTCTAAAAAAAGACGAACCTGAGTCTGTAAGAATTTGGTTGGAATTGTGTAACGAGAATACAGGTAGAAAAGTCCTTCCTTTCAATGGCATGCGTGCAGCTGATGCCTTTTTATGGACCAGAAATAGACAGGATAAAGTATTACAAGATAAATTCATTGAACTGACAGAAAAACAATTTGATAATAAGCGAGGCTATTATGGGAAAATTGGAGACAGAACTGTGATTAAAAATTGTAGAATCATTAAAGACACTTGGATAGGCACAGATGCCTATTTAAAAGGAGCGAATAAAATAAAGAATGTCACCATTAATTCTAATGAAGTGGCTAAGACACAAATTGGAGAAGGATCGGAATTGGTGAATGGTATTATTGGATATGGTTGTAGGGTATTTTATGGCATCAAAGCAGTGCGTTTTATCATGTCGGATTACTCGCAATTAAAATATGGTGCAAGATTGATCAACTCCTTTTTAGGTGCGAATGCGACCATCTCTTGTTGTGAGGTTTTGAACTCTTTAATTTATCCAGCACATGAACAGCACCATAACAATTCCTTTCTTTGTGCTGCGCTAGTGATGGGACAAAGCAATATTGCTGCTGGTGCTACATTAGGATCCAACCACAATAGCCGAGGGGCAGATGGCGAAGTGAT
Source organism: Sediminibacterium sp. (assembly GCA_044360985.1). Taxonomy (GTDB): domain Bacteria; phylum Bacteroidota; class Bacteroidia; order Chitinophagales; family Chitinophagaceae; genus Sediminibacterium. The sequence goes on from JBIKJM010000028.1 coordinate 5,684, forward strand.
TATGGGTAGAGGCTTCTGGCCAGGATTATGTGTGAGTATTAAGCACAATTCTATTTTTCCAAGTTTCACCATTTTAAACAAAGGGGATTACAATTATGAATTGAATATTCCAATTCCATTTTCACTTATTAGCAATGATCTTACAAAAGATGAATTGGTGGTGATGCCTGGTTATTGGTTTTTATACAATTTTTATGCGTTGGCAAGAAATGCCTGGAAATACCAAGACAGAGATAATAGAAAAAATATAGACCAATATTTTGAATACGACTATTTAGCACCAGACAGTGTTCATGAATTAATCAAAGGTAGAGAGATCATAGCAATAGCAGTTGCAAAAGCACAATTATTAAAAGAAAAAAAGACCACCCAGATTTCAGCCGACCAATTATTACTATTAGGCTGCAAACTACTCTCCACAAAAACTAAAAAAGAGATAGATCAATTAGATGTATTTGTGGATGGATTTGAAAATAGTAAACGTAAAACTAGATTGATCAAATGTCATGACGCCTTTGCGATTTTTGAAAGAATGATTTTCATGTATGGCATGGATCAATTGATGATCAAACTAAACCAAAATGGATTAAAAGGTTTATCCGCAAAAATTAAAGCAATCAAAACCACTGGTGCAGCTACCGAATGGAGCAATATAGGTGGACAGCTCATTCCTAGCAAATCAGTTCAATCCATGCTTCAACAAATTAAAACAGACAAACTAGATAGCTGGAATGCAGTGCATCAATATTATCAAAAAGAAACAGATGGCTATTTAGCCAAAAAGACGCTACACGCTTTATACTGCCTAGAATTATTAGAAGGAACAACAATCAGTGGGCTCAGTCATAAAAAATTGAATGAATGGTTAGATCGTTATCAAGCCATTAAGGAAGAGATCACCCAAAAAATAAAAAGCTCTAGAGCAAAAGATTATACGAATCCATTTAGAAAAATGGTCTACCAAAACCAAGCCGAAATGGACGCGATTGTGGGTGACTTAAATGACAATAGTTTTATTGCAAAGCAAATTACTGATCAGAAGCAGTTGAACGAATTGATCAAAGAATTTAAACAAGCTTTAAAGGCCAAATAGACTCAACCCAATACCAAGTTGCCATTGCGTTGTTTTCCATTTTGCTTGATATTGTAATTCGCTGATATTTTGTAGGCCAACTACATATCTCCCGTATACAAAAAAGCCACCAAGATTGACTTTTGCACCTCCCACAAAGGAGAACTCGCCTTGTTGAAATGCTAGTTTTGCACTTTCAATTCCGTCTTTCTTATGATCTAATAATATTCCATATTGAGGTCCTGCTTGCAAAAGTAATGAAGAGAATGGTTTTACTTGAACCAATAATGGAATCATTAAGTAGTTCAAATGATAGGTTTCAGGCTTTAAATTATCATCACTAAACACAAGGGCTATAGAAGAATTAGTAGCTAATTTAGTTTGAGAAAGCAATAGTTCTGGCACCAAACTTATTTTTTCTGTAAGTCCAATCTGAAAGGCAACCCCTCCATGAAAAGATGCTGAATGTCTATCAACAGCTACCGAGTTGACACTGGAAAAATTTTGACCCACTTTTACTCCGATCCCAAACTTTTCTTGGGCCCCTGCATAAAGTCCAATTGGCAATAAGGCTATTAAGATATACTTTTTCATAACAAATAATTTAATGGTAGGATATAAAGCTATAACGAACAATCACAATAAATGTTACATTATTAGTTATTTGTTTTGTAAAATTAGACTAATTCCAATAAGGTAATTTCTGGCATAATTCCTACCCTGCCTGGATAACCTAAAAATCCAAAACCTCTGTTCACGTATAATTTTTGATCCCCTTGTTGGTACAAACCTGCCCATTGTTTATAAACCCATTGTACGGGACTCCATTTGAAATAAGGATTTTCTAAACCAAATTGCATCCCATGTGTGTGACCAGATAACATCAGGTCTACTTGAGGATATTCAGGAATCACCTGTGCCTCCCAATGACTTGGATCATGACTCATTAAAACAATGACTTGATTTGCATCCACACCTTCTAGCGCTTTACTCAATTGTCCATATTTAGGAAACCTTGCTTTTGCACCCCAGTTTTCAATACCCACTAATTTTATTTGCGCTCCACCTTTTTCTATGGTGACATTTTCGTTCATTAATAATTTCCATCCCATAGAAGCATGGACCGTCTTCAATGCCTCTAAATTTGCAGCTTTAGCTTCTTTAGAGGGCCATTGCACATAATCTCCATAATCATGGTTACCCAAAGTACTAAATACCCCTTTTGATGCAGTCAATTGACCAAAAATCGCTGTCCAGTCCTGCATTTCAGTTGCCCGATCATTCACTAGATCTCCTGTAAAAAGAATCAAGTCGGCTTTTTGTTGTTGGATTAAATTGATCCCTTTTTGAACTGCCTCCTTTTCTTTTAAACTACCACTATGAATATCACTAATATGAATAATTTTAAACCCTTTGAATGCGGCAGGCAAATTTTTAATAGCTACTTTTTTATGTAATAATTGGTACTTGTATTTATTACCAAAGCCATACAATAATGATAAAAATAAGGAAGAAGAAATGCCTACTCCAAGCCAGTTTAAAAATGCGGATCTAGGTATCCCCTGTTCTGTATTCATAAATTTTGCCCCAGCAGTAGAAGCCACCTGGCCAATGGTCCAGAATGCGCCCCTGCGAACATCATCTACTAAAAAAAATAATACTAGGGTAATTTGGGCAATCACCCAGCCAATCCCAATAGAGAAAATATATTGTCTAAAATAGGGATTCACAATAAAAGGAAATAGCAGAAAAGAGCCCAAACTGGCAATACATAGAAACCAATAGCCATAACTAACAGCTGTTTTTATACCCACACTTGCCCCATTCAACATGATTTTTAGCACATGAAAGATGTAAAAATCAATCAAAATCAAGAAAGTAATGAGGATAAATACAAAAACAGGGTTCTTCATAGTTCGGATTAAGGTGTAAAATTAAGCCTAATTGTTACTATTTATGCCGTATTTTTGGAGCAAATTAAGGAGGCTTTCATATGGCAAGAATTATTGGTATAGCAAATCAAAAAGGAGGCGTGGGTAAGACCACTTCGGCAATCAATATTGCGGCAAGTTTGGCTGTTTTAGAATATAGAACATTGTTAATTGACGCTGATCCTCAGGCAAATAGCACCACTGGAGTTGGTTTTGACCTTCATAATATCACCACCAGCCTTTATGATGCGATGATCAATGGTACCCCATTATCAGATGTCGTTTTAAAAACAGAAATTCCTCATTTAGACCTTGTCCCTTCTCATATCGACTTAGTCGGTGCAGAAATTGAATTGGTGAATTTCCCAAATAGAGAAAACGTTTTAAAAAATTTATTAACCGCCCTAAATGATCAATACGATTTTATCATTATTGACTGTTTGCCATCCCTAGGACTAATTACTGTGAATGCGTTGGTCGCATCCGATAGTGTGATTGTACCAGTTCAATGTGAGTTCTTTGCTTTGGAAGGTTTAGGTAAATTATTGAATACCATTAAAATTGTTCAAAGTAGATTAAATCCTGATTTACAGATTGAGGGGATCTTGATGACCATGTATGATGGTCGACTCAGATTAAGCAATCAAGTAGTGAGTGAAGTACGAAAGCATTTTGATGAAATGGTGTTCTCTACAATCATACATCGTAATACAAGATTGAGCGAAGCCCCTAGTGTTGGTAAGCCAGTTATTTTATATGATGCAGACAGTAAGGGTACAGTGAACTATTTAAATTTAGCAAAAGAAATTTTACAGAAAAATGGCATGACTAAAATGAGTAATGCCG
>JBIKJM010000029.1:0-9515 GCA_044360985.1 Sediminibacterium sp.
ATCGACTATGGTATTAAACTAAGCGATTAGATTTTTTTTGAAGGGGTTGAATACCTTAGAAATTTTAACCATCAATGTAAAATTGATATGATTATGCTTGTATCAGCTTGATCTATTGTTTTTTTATAGATGCAAAAAAACTATTTCAACCAACAAGAACAAAGACATGTATATATTTGTGACCAACAAGCTATTTATGCAATGGGTTGTAGCCAATTAGCAAAAGCACACCCAATGTGTAATGGGTATAGAATGTTGACCTCACTTGACGAAATCAACAATTTTAATATTGGATTATCTGATGGATTATTAATCATTGATTGTGCCATGTTTGATTTTGATTCTCCAGCTGTAGTAAATAAAATCAACACACTACAACAGGTATTTCCACTCATTATTTTGCTGAATAAAGACACGCCCGATTATGTACTCTATCAGTTAATTGAACTTGAAGTAGATGTGCTTGTTTCTAGAAACATGTCCAGTATCGAGTGGAATAAAGCGATTGAAATGGCTTGTCAACGTAAGGTTTATTTTTGTCAACATACCGCCGAACGCGTTTTACAACTCACTCAGGTCATGGATAAAATTAATTTAATAGAGCGTGTAAATGGCTTAAGCCTATATGATAAATATATTTTAATACGCATCTGCGAAGAAGCCTCTAGTAAACAAATTGCTGCAGAATTGAAGCATAGCAAGCGAACCATCGAAGGCCATAGAACTAAGCTTATGCAAACACTTGGTGTAAAAAATGTAGCAGGCCTAGTTAAAATTGCTTTAATCACTAAGCTATACGAACACTATCTTTCCAATCCAGGATGGTATGCTAGTTTTTTATTGGCCAAAACATCTTCTTTATAGTAATGGATGGTTTTAAAATTTCCATTGATAAATCCATTGGCTTGATCTGTAAAATTTTTGCTTTCAGCAAACCTACTTTGACCTCCAGTTATAATGGTTTTCGCATTCAGTCTTTTTCCAAATTCTACTGCAGCAACAAAACTATTGCCAGAGTAGCCGTATCGCTTGCTAGTATTTGGATAGCGTCTACTTTCAAAAGAAGGCAGTGAGCCCCATTTAGAAGAGGCTTGATTGACAGCTAAGCTAGGCTGGCTATCATCAAAATTGGCACCTGGTGCAACTCTTTGAAAACGATTCATTGCGCCCCATGTAATTTCCCATCCACCATACCATTTTTCAAATTGATCTAAGGTCGTTTCTAGTAATTTAATTTTAGTTTCAAAAGCAACATCTTGGTCCATACGGTTGTATTTTAAAACGATTGCTGTTGCGGCTTCTTCGGTATTTGCTGGTGGAATGACTGCACTCCATTTTGTAGCCCATTCTATCGCAATACTGGTCGCAATCGAATTGCTATCTGCTACATGATCCCAATTGGCTAAATAGTCAATTGCTTTTTTAGTTCTTGGCGCAAGGTTTGCTTTTGTTGCTGATTGTAAAAATCCAGGTAATAATAGATCAAACGCACTTAATTTTTTATTGTATCCTAAAGCAATCAATTCGTCTAAATTGATTTTATCAATTTTAGACAATAGTGTAACTGCAGTAAGACCTCTTCCATTTTCACCATCTGGCGCCATATAGCTAGGATAATCTTTCGCTTTAGGACTGCTGCTGCCTGCTACTGTAAACGGCGTAGCATTACAATTTTGTAACCATCCAATTTCAGGATTGATACTTTGTACAATTTCATTTAAAGGATGCACGCCCTGCCAGTCAGTTGCTTTAATGGAACCATCTACGTACATGGTGTAATCAAAATTTGGATTTCTTTTTGGCATAAAATTACCATGCCAATAAGCAATATTACCTGCAGCATCAGCATAGACGGTGTTATTGCTATTATTTGATACTAATTCCATTGCTTTAGTATAGTCTGCTAAGCTTTTTGATTTTGTTCTTGTCCAACATTCTATCAAAGCGTCTAAGGAACGATTGTTTTCTTGCAGGCTTAACCATTTGCCTTTCTCCATACCCATGATTGGACCATGGTGTGTAAAATAGGTATCAAATGATTTTGTTTTTAAAATACCATTGTCAACATAATGAATATTGATATTGCGTTGTCCAACTTTCTTTTTTTCGTTTTCGTAGGTATAATATAATTGATTGTTTATTTTTTCAGTCTGTTCTTCATACACATCCGCCACATCCGCGTAACCGCTTGTATGCATCCATCCGCATTGTTCGTTAAAGCCTTGATAAATGAAGAACTGTCCCCAGGTTACAGCACCATATGCGTTTAAACCTTCTTCGCTTACCATATGCATTTCGGATCTAAAATAAAAAGGCACATGCGGATTGATATACAACATCGCGTTTCCTGTTTTACTATGCTTTGGAGCAATTGCAAAGCCATTGGATCCTTTCAAGGTTTTATCCTCCATGTCATAGTTAGGTTGTTCAAATAGGGATTGCTGAGTTGGAATATGCTTGTTAATGCTTACTGCATTTTTGTTTGAAAATAATTTTTGATCATAAAAAGCCTCAACATGCCTTTCGGTGATCCCTGCAGATCTTGTTGGAGAGACACTTCCGTCAGTCCACATCAAATGGTACCATGGCTTAAACTTTTTGAGTACTACTGGTTTTACCTCAGGGTGTTTTGATAAGTAATAGTTGATGCCATCTGCATGAGCTATTAATAACTCCTTAAACCAAATTGGACTTCTTTCAAAGTCTTTGATGGCTTCTGCACTATCTTGGATAAGTTGTATCATTAAATCTTCGTAAATCAACTTTGGACCTTCCATCTCGGCTCGTCGCCCAAGCATTTCTAAAAAATTCTTTTCTATCTGCGGAAAATTTTCTTCACATTGCGCATACATCAAACCAAATACCGCATCGGCATCCGTTTTGCCATAAATATGTGGAATATCCCACTCGTCACGTATGATGGTGGTTTGATTGGCGTGTAAATTCCATCTAGCGAGTTCTGCACTCGATGGTTTTTGTGCAACTGCAACAATAGCAATCCATACCAAGCAACTTAGTAAAGCAAATTTTTTCATACAATGAATTTTAATGGCCAGCCAATTTCTAATCTTCTAATCTCTTAATTACTTATCCTTTTAAACTAATCCCCAGGTTTTAATTCTTTCTAAATTAATTCGAGCACATTCAAGTGGTGCAATGCCTTGATAGGATTCTTGTTCTATAATAAAATGTTTTGTGCCACCTATCGCCTTAGCTAGTAAACATACTGCTTTTGGGTCTACCAAGCCATTTCCTAAAATGGTGCTATCATGCTGGTCATTCATTTCACCAATAGGAACTTTAATTTCATCCTTTACATGTACTGAAATAAAACGGCCTGGGTATTTTTTGATCCAATCCATCCCTCTTGCGCCAATGCCAAACATATTGCCAAAATCCAATTGATGAATCACTAGATCTGGATCGGTTTCTTTTAAGATAATATCATAAATCAATTGGCCATTTACTTTATCTATGAATTCGAAATTATGGTTATGGTATCCAAAACGCATGCCTGATTCTAAACATAATTCCCCAGATAAATTGAATAATTCTATTTGATGCATTAGGGCATCATAAGAAGTTCTCACTTTTTCATCTATCCAAGCACTAATGACATAGTCTTGTCCAACTGTCACAGCATCGTCGATGGTATATTTCCAAGTATCTGTAAACTCCTTTTTGGAAGCATTCCAATGATTTGCAGTCAATGAAGTATGACCACTTGTCATTTTCATGCCAAGGTCGTCTATTATTTTTTTAAACTCAATTGCAGTATACCCATAAAATTTTCTGTTGGCATAATTGGCATGTTCTATATATTCATAGCCCATTTTTGACAATGCCTTTAATGTGCCTAAAGGATCTTTAAACATGCCATCACGCACCAAATACAATTGAATACCAATTATGATCTTTGCATCAGCGCTTATAATTTCTGACCGCAATGTATATGGGGCAAAGCCCATGCCTAATATTGCTAAGCCACTATTTTGAATAAACTTTCTCCTTGAATTTTGCATAGCGTTAAAATTGAATAGTTAAACTTACAAAATTTCGCGCGGATGCGCGCGAAAAAACAAAAGAGGCGGACCAACGGTCCGCCTCTTTTTAGGATATCCAAAATAACCAATACAAAAGCCATTTAGCGCCTGTATAGATGAAGATCTTAGTCTTCTACCTTCGTATTTTTAGTTGGTTTTTTATCCAAGTATTCTTTACGGTCTACTTTTGAATTACCTGTTACTAACTCATCTAAATTAGCGCCATTGTATAGACGACCATTTTTCATCACGTACTGGATGCTATTGGTATTTTTAATATCGTCTAAAGGGTTCTTATTTAAAATAATTAAGTCGGCTAATTTACCTGCACTGATACTTCCTAAGTCCTTATCCAATCCTAAACTTTCTGCACCTAAAATCGTGGCTGTTTTTAAAGCGTCTAAATTGCGCATGCCACCAGATTGCATAGACCATAGTTCCCAATGATAACCTAATCCTTGCAATTGACCATGACTACCTACACCTGCAAGACCACCTGCTTCTACTATCTGCTTCATGCTCTTAGCATGTTTTTGAAACACATGCTCTTCTGGTAAGAACCAAGTAGCACGACGTCTTGACTTGCTTGCTAATTCTTCGTAAGGGGTATAGTATTGCATTTTTGGATCACCATAAACATTTTCTGTTTCGTAAAAATAATTTTCTGCCCATGGTCCACCATAAGAAACCAATAAAGTTGGCGTCACTGCCATTTTTGAACTAGCAATTGTTTTCACCACATCATTGTACAATGGATAAATAGGTATAGAGTGCTCATGACCAGGATAGCCATCTATCAAATTGGTCATATTCAATTTAAAATCTAATCCACCTTCTGTCGTTGGCATTAATTGTTGGTTCTTAGCTGCTTGAATCACCCATTGTCTATGCTTACGATTACCCACTAAATACATTTTAATGTACTTGGTATTGTAATACTTACTGTATTGCGCTAAAACAGATTCTGCTTGTGCAGAGTCTTTCAAATTATAAGACCAATAACCCACACCAGGACCCGTTGAATACACTCTTGGCCCTACCATCTTACCTGCTTCTACTAAATCGCTATAGGTTAAAACGTCTGTAGTTGCAGTTTGTGGATCACGTGTTGTCGTCACACCATATGCCAGATTCGCTGCGTAAATCCATACTTGATTTTTATGAATGCCCCAGCTAGGCCACATATGTGAGTGGGTGTCTATAAATCCTGGCACCACTGTTTTACCTGCAAGGTTGACGCGCTTAGCGCCAGCAGGTACTTTCAATGAACCAGATTTTCCAACAGCTTGAATTCTATTTTTTACAATTAAGATGTCTCCATTGTTAATTACTTGATCCCCATTCATGGTGATGATTCTAGCATTGGTTAACAATACTGTAGTGGAAGGCATATCATTTTCATAATATACTTTTACCCAAGTCTCACTGGCTTTATATTTTGGCACTTCTTTTTTATCATCTTTTTTAGCAATATTGGTGCTATCTTTTTTCGTTGTGTCTTTTTTAACTGTGGCTTCTAATTTTTTTGCAGCAGCTAAACTATCATCAAAAGCATATGCGGCATCAATATCATAAGTGAAATGTGCTGCACCTAAACTCCAATGAATGGTTTTGCCATCTGCTTGCCAGCTAGGAAATTCTCCACCTATTTCAGTTAACAATTTACTAGGGAAAGCAGCATTTTTTGCATCTGCCACAGAAATAGAAACCGATTTACCAGATTTTGGAAGTGTCACAAAATAGATATTGTTATTTACTTGTGCAATCGCAGCAGATCCTTTTGGTGATAATAAAATATTATTCGCATTAGATGGAGGATTGTTCTCTTTCGCAGCATCATCTACGTCAAATACTTCTGGAATAATACAAGGGTCTGCCAATGGCTTACCACGATGCTCAGGAACACTTCCAAAAGTAGTAATACCAGAAATTTTTGCAATTTCTTTTTCATCACCACCATCCCATTGAATTGAAATCAATCTACCACGATTGTTTAAATAAATACGACCATCATTCATCGCAAAATGTGGATTGTATCTTCCATTCGCTTTATCAATAATAAGTTCGTTTCCTGTTGTTAAATCAATCCATGCCAATTCATCTTCTGCATCATCATAACTAGGTTCAATCGCATCTTTGAATTTCTGTGCATTGGTTTTATTATAAATTAATTTTTTACCAGTTGGGTCAATCGCAAGGCCTTGGTACAAAGCATTTTCTTTTGTGATCGTTTTTTCTGTATTATTATTTAAATCAATAAAACGAATATTGCCACCATCGGGACTCCAAGTGGTAAAATAAATTCCATTACCATCTATATTCCAAACTGGTTGTGCTTCGGTGAAATCATTTTTTGTCAAACGCTTTGGTGTGCCGCTTGGATAGTCCATCACATACAATCTATTCAACACTGTAAATGCCAATTGCTTGCCGTTAGGAGAAGGCACTGCATCTCTTATTTGTGTTGCCATTGTAGCAGCTGTATCCTTGATAGGATATTTAAACAATACTTCTGGTCCCATTTCAATTTTTGCCTCCACTGTATATGGAATCGAAGTTTGAGCAGCAGATTCAATATCAATCTTATTTATTTTTCCTCCGTAAGATGCCAATAAATATTTACTATCAGGCGTAAAACTCATAGCAGGCAATACACCCATCACAGCAATAGATTCTTGATCATCTCTTTGAACAGGATAAGCCAACCAAGCTTCTTCGCCCGTTGCTAAATTTCTTTTTACCAATCCTGTTTTATCTTCAAAACGAGATCCATACACCAACCATTTTCCATCTTTAGATAAGACTGGTGTAAACGCAGATCCATATCTAGATGCAATGGTTCTGGTGGTTCCCTTTTCTCTATCATACACACCAATACTATATTGCGGTAGCATTGCATTGTAGTTCCATGCACCATTACGTGCACTATAATAAATATAACGGCCATCTGCACTCACGGCAGGGTCAATTGTTTTTATGGTAGCAGGCGCATCAATCAAATTCGTTCCCGCACCACCATTTTTATGCATCAAATATAATTTAGTATTACGACGACCTTTTGTGTACACGATATAATTTCCGTCTGGTGTATACACTGCACCTGGGTAATTATTATTTTGTTCTTCGGTTAATGCAAGGGTATCTTTTTTCTCTAAATCGATATACCATATATTTTCTGCACCAGAGCGGTCAGATAAAAATAAAATGCGCTTCCCATCTGGACTAAAACTTGGATGGTTATCGTATGCCATCCCTTTAGTGATAACAGTTGCTTTTCCGCCTTCCATTGGGATGCTATAAATATCACCCATCAAATCAAATAAAATAGTTTTACCATCTGGACTAACAGCAACCGAAGTCCAAGTACCTTCGTTGGTTGTAAAGTCAATTGATCTAGTTGCTTTTAACGGCAAACCTTTAAATTGACTAAAACTAGTGCTGTCTTTTTTTGGACTTTTTTTGTCCTGTGCTTGTGCATTGATTAAACAAAGCCCCAAGAATAGTGTCAAAGCAATTATTCTCATAATGTTTATTTTTTGAAAGTTACATCAATCCAATAGTACCCGAAAAAAATGAAACAATTGAAGATCGCCGCTCATCAAATATTTTAATAATTTTAACTAAAAACTTAGGTAGGAATTAGCTATCTTGCCTTAAGTTATCGTATCTTTGTATAATGAACAAACAAAATTTGGGGCAATTTATTTTTATAAGTTGCTTATTATTAATAAGTTATGTTGGATTTGCGCAAAATTTGACCATTCAAGGCAGTTTAAAGGATAGCATTGCCAATCGAGCCCTTAATTCAGCGACCGTTTCATTGGTCTATGCAAAAGACTCTTCATTGGTTAGTTTTTCAAGAACGAATGAGGAAGGGTTCTTTAATTTTAAGAATGTGGCAGCTGGATCTTACTTGATTTCTGTTTCTTATGTTGGCTATATCCCAAAATGGGTGCCTGTTATCACTGGAACAGAAAAAACAGTAGAGATGGGTGTGATTTATATGAACGATGTGAATAGCATGTCCACAGTGACTGTGACTGCACGCAGACCGCCAGTAGTGATCAATGGAGATTCAGTAGAATTTAATTCAGAAAATTTTAAGACCGCACCGAATGCTGTGGTGGAAGATTTATTAAAAAAGATGCCCGGAATGGAAGTAGATAAAGCTGGGGGTATCACTGTGAATGGAAAAAAAGTGACCAAGGTTTTTGTGAATGGAAAAGAGTTTTTTACAGGTGATCCGGTGATGGCTACTAAAAATTTACCTGCAGATGCCGTAGATAAAATTCAAGTATACGATCGCAAGTCTGACCAAGCCATGTTTACTGGTATTGATGATGGCTCAGAGGAAACAGCGATTAATTTAAAATTAAAAAAGGATCGAAACAAATCTACTTTTGGAAAATTGAATGGAGGTGCTGGAACGCCAAGTGTATTTGATGCACAAGGCAATGTGAATGTGATTAATAATGATGAGCAATTTTCTGTAATTGGCGGTGCGAATAATACCAATAGACAAAATTTTTCGAGCCGAAATATTATTAATTTTTCGGGAGGTGGTGGAGGCAGACCAGGCGCCGGCGGAGGCGTAACCGTTAATTTTAGCGGTGGTTCTGGCGAAACAGATGCGAATGCACAAGGTATAGCAGAGACCTATTCTATAGGAGGCAACTATTCAAATTTATTCAATAATAAAAAAACCGAATTCAATACCAATCTTTCTGTGAGTGATGTTACAAGAAATAATAATAGTTTTTCGAAAACACAAAATCTTACACCAGGCAATGCATTCAATAGAGAGTCAATATCAAATTCAATAGCAGGGAATCAACAACAAAATTTTGGAAGTACGATTGATCATAAAGTAAATGACAATTTTTCTTTTAGGTTTACACCAAGCTTAGGTTTGCAACAAACTACTAACTATAGCGTAGACACCACAGAAACCTATTTAACAAATAACAACTTGCTGAATAGCAATACCACAATGTCTTCTAGCGCTTCTGATGCAGTCAATGCGGCAAGTACTTTATTGTTAAGAAAAAAGTTTGCTAAAAAAGGGCGTACCCTTTCATCCACAATTACACAAAGTTTTAATCGTTCTAATTCAACGGGGAGTCAGTTTACAGAGCAGTTATCATATATCAATAATAAGCTAACAAATGATTCAATTTTAGATCAACAAAATACGCGTAAAGGTGAGAATTCAAGTTATTCTGCTAATTTAATATATACAGAACCTTTGGGTAAAAAATCATTACTAGAGTTCAATACCTATTTAAGTAAAAGTATTGGGTCTTCGAGTAGAAGGATCTTTGATCGTAATAATGTAACAGATGCTTATGATTTATTGAACACTTATTTGACCAATGAGTTCAATAGTGAGTATACTTATTCTGGCGGAGGGATGAGCTATAGGTCCAATCAAAAGAAATATAATTTTTCAACTGGATTTTCTTTACAAAAGGC